>NZ_JBWJVP010000024.1:5000-30907 GCF_056339915.1 Blautia sp. ZXY-1-B12
TATTTTTAATCTGCAGCCAGGAACTGATCGTGTCTGAATCCAGCACCTGCGTTTCCTCGCCAAACAAATAAGAAACTGTTGTACTGCGGTATTTTTTCAACAGGCTGTTTAACTTCTTCACCTTCTGCTTCATTTCGCCTGATTCTTCAATATCCGGCTGCCGGTAAACTTCCTCGTTTAATTCCATCTTTACATCAGATGTAAGCAATTCTGTTTCGAAATCTTTATCCAGAGTTTCCTCCACATAGCTTAATAGCCTGTTTTCATCAATCTGATTTCCGGAAACCTGTTTCACCAACACATATTTCTGTTTCTTTTTACTATATCGGATATGTGCATCCGTAGGTTCTGTTCTGTCTTTTTCATCAAAATGATCCGCAGACAATGCTGCCTGTTCCTGCGCTTCATCTCTGATGATCTGATAATCAATCTTATAATCTCTCTGTGATGCAAAAAGTTTAAATGTCCCGCTTCTCTCCTGTTTCAATGTTTCCAGTGCACTTTTCAGAATGTCCTGATCCAGACTGTATCCCAGTTGTTCCATTGAAACATTATAAACATCCTTTCCATCTTCATGAAATGTTATTTTTTTATTCTGAAATGCTTCAGATATTTTCTGCTGCGCTTCTTCCACGGTAAGCTTCGATACATCCAACCTGTACACACTCACTTTCCTTCCCAGTGTGACAGTATCCACATGATGTATGTAAACAGCCAGACCGATTCCCGCTGTCACGATCATCACGATACATATTACAAGAATCACTTTCAGCTTCTTTCTATTTAAGGCTTTTTTCTGTTCCATCCTTTGTTCTGCTACTTCCTTTCACCTTATTTTAGATATCTGCAATTATTTTATTATATAGAGAGATAAAAATCAATTTGTAAAATGCAGTTCGCCTGTTGTTACTGTTCACTCCGTTCTCAGTAACGTAGCCAAAATTCATTCCAGATAGCAACCGCCTGTTACTTTAGAGCGTGTCTGAAAAATCATTCCTGCAATCTGCACGCCCCACTTTGCGGTATATTTTGTCCGAATTCGGTTGTCGTAGCCCATCAGGTTTTTGAGTCCATAAAAAAATCCCACATCACAAGGATGCGGGATTTTTTACTTATGAGGTTATCATCAGGCTTTGTTAACTGATCCGAATAATTCCATTTTTTCCTTAACAGTAGCTTTGATTGCTTCGAAGCCAGGTGCAAGAAGTTTACGAGGATCGTATCCTTTACCCTGCTGATCTTTTCCTTCTTCGATGTATTTACGTGTAGCTGCTGCGAAAGAAAGCTGGCATTCTGTGTTTACATTGATTTTGGATACGCCAAGGTCGATAGCTTTCTTGATCATATCTGCCGGGATACCTGTGCCACCGTGAAGTACCAGAGGCATCTCTCCTGTCAGTTTCTGGATAGCATCCAGAGTCTCAAAGCTTAAGCCTTTCCAGTTAGCCGGATATTTTCCATGGATGTTACCGATACCTGCTGCAAGGAAATCAATACCAAGGTCTGCGATCATCTTGCATTCCTTAGGATCTGCGCATTCGCCCATTCCTACAACACCGTCTTCTTCACCACCGATGGAGCCAACTTCTGCTTCCAGAGACATTCCGTGTTCAGCAACGATCTTAACCAGTTCTTTAGTTTTTGCAACGTTTTCTTCGATCGGGTAATGAGATCCGTCGAACATGATGGATGAGAATCCTGCTTCAACGCATTTTAAGCATCCTTCATAGCTGCCGTGGTCAAGGTGAAGAGCTACAGGAACAGTGATGTTCAGTTCTTCCATCATTCCGTTAACCATACCAACAACTGTTTTATAACCTGTCATATATTTACCAGCACCTTCGGATACACCAAGGATTACAGGAGAGTTCAGTTCCTGAGCTGTTAAAAGGATAGCCTTTGTCCACTCAAGGTTGTTGATGTTGAACTGTCCAACTGCATAATGACCTGCTTTTGCTTTTTTCAGCATTTCTGTTGCATTTACTAACATGATAAATTCCTCCTAATCTGTAGTAACTGTGTTCATTCTCAGTTACCCTAATCAATCTCCGATATGGAATTACATCTATATCCAGATATGGTTATATTACCAGATTTCTGCTTTTTCGTCTACTCTTTTGCCAAAAAAATAACAAACAAAATTCCCCGGAAGATATGCAAAAAAGTCCGGCAATACACAATATATAATAATTTTCTGCAATTTATAAAAAAGTGCTTGCATTATTTAAATATTTCATATATAATAAGTTTCGGTTTAAGGATGGATTCCCGAGTGGCCAAAGGGGGCAGACTGTAAATCTGTTAGCAACGCTTTCGAAGGTTCGAATCCTTCTCCATCCATCAAAAGGTTCAGACATTTGTCTGGATTTTTTTTTGTTATATTATAAAGCGGCAGCCCCTTCTTCCGCAAGAGGCTGCCGTCCGGGTCAGGCGGATAAGATCATCCGCTTCGCATTTTGTTAATTTTTATGATGTAAGACCACTGCGCCAAATGCCGGCATTGTGATCTTCAGAATTCCGGCTGCTGCTGTGTATTCTTTACATTCTTCCGTAAATCCCACTGCAGATGTCATGACAACACGTTTCAGCTTTGTATCTTCCAGACGGCTGATTCCTGCCTGTCCTAACCGTATCTCCACTTCCCTGCCTTCTTCCTGATTATTTACGATCACAATTATCTGTTCATCATGAGAAAATCTCGCATAACAAAGTCCCTGATAATCATTCCAGAGAAATCCCAGTGATCCCGTTTTTAACACTTCATATTTCTTATGGATACGGATCATTACCCTGTGGAAGTCGATCATCTGGTAATCCTCACGTCCCCAGGGGTAAGTACGTCTGTTATCCGGATCTGTGAATCCACAGAGTCCTGCCTCATCTCCGTAATATACAGTCGGTGCGCCCGGCCAGGTCATCTGGATGGTAACCGCCTCACGCATAACTGCCGGATTTACTCCCTCAGATGCCGCCTCCGGACCTGCATAGGAAATTCGTCCTACCCTGTGATTGGTTCTGGTCAGGAATCTGGAATGGTCATGATTTGACAATTCATTCATGGCTGTCTGAAGTGCAGACATATGAAGCGCTCTCATGTGCGTTTTCATAGCTCCGATAAAAGCCTCACTGTTTCCTAACAAGTCTTCACGATACTCGTCGCTGTGCTTCTCCATACCTGTCAGGAACCAGGTCAGCGGCTCCATAAATGCGTCATAGTTCATGACTGTATCCCATTCATCACCTTTCAGCCAGCCTTCCGGATTACCGTAATGCTCTGCCAGGATAATGGCATTTGGATTGGCAGCTTTCACTGCCTTCCGGAAATCTTTCCAGAACTGATGGTTAAAATCATTGCTGTGTCCCAGATCCGCCGCCACATCCAGTCTCCAACCATCTACATTATAAGGAGCAGATACCCATTTCTGTCCAACACGAAGAATATAATCATAAAGTTCTCTGGAACCCTCATAATTTAATTTAGGCAGTGTATCGTGTGCCCACCATCCATCATAGGAGGTGTTATATGGCCATGCATTAGGATCATTAAAGGAAAAGAAATTACGATAGGGACTGTCCGCAGAAACATAAGCTCCTTTCGGATATCCTTCCTGATTCTCATAAATACGTTCTCTGTCCATCCACTTATTAAAAGAACCGCAGTGATTGAACACACCATCCAGAATGATCTTCATTCCTCTTCTGTGGATCTCTGCTGTCAGTTTCGCAAAAAGCTCATTACTTGCTTCCAGATTCTTCTTATCTGTCACACGTTTGATATATTTCCATGCATGGGAATTATCATCGTCGTCTCCAAGAAGGATTCCCTCATTACAATCTTCTACAATCCTGCCGTAATGTGGATCCACATAATCATAATCCTGACAGTCATACTTATGATTACTTGGAGAAACAAAAATCGGATTTAAATAAATAACCTCGACTCCCAGATCCTGCAGATAATCCAGTTTGTTCATAATTCCCTGCAGGTCACCGCCGTAAAATTCACGCACACCCATCACTGCCGGAATCTTATTCCACTGCTCTACCTGTACACTCTTATCTCCAATATAATGATATTCTCCGGTCACAACATCATTGGTAGGATCTCCGTTAAGAAAACGGTCTACATAAATCTGGTACATTACCGCACCTTTGGCCCACCTTGGAGTATCAAAACCCGGATAAATCTCAAAATCCATCCTGCCCTCATGTTTCATACAGACTCCCTGATTATTGTAATAACAGGTTACCCGTCCATACTGTATCTCAAAATAATAACGAAAGATATCCGCTCCAATCGTCACCTGGGCAGAATAATAATCAAATCCGTTCTCTGTCCCGCAAATCTCCATCTGCACACGCTGCTCCTGGCTTACCAGATATACAGAATCTACATTATTTCTCTGGGTACGGAATTTGATCGTTACTGTATCTCCTGCCTTTGGTTCTGCAGGTATTCTGTAATATTCTGTTCCGTCACTGAAAAGCGCCTCTTTATTAAACACAGGACGCATATTCAGGATGTACTGCATTCTTTTTTTTATATCTGCTTTTTCATGTTCCATTTCCGTCCAGTCCTCTCTGTCATTTATCATTTTATTATTTTATCCTAAAATAAACTATCTGACAACCATCTGTTTTTCCCAAAAATACTTATATATTCAGTGATTCTGCACAACCATTCATTCTGTCACAGTATTTCGGACTGCCGGATTCCGGCGAAGCAGATATTTCATTGCTGAAAATAACGTGAACAGTAATGATATTTTAAGACAGTAAAAAAGCCAGCGGGATAAGCTGGCTTTTTTGGAGAAGGTATTTCTTCTTATGGGGTGTAGCAAAAACTATATAATGTATTGGGGGGTTTTTACGGTTTATATAATACCATGAGGCAAGAGAAAAGTGTGCACAAACTTCACAAAATTTGGCACACTTTTTTGTATACATTATATACTGTTGTTTTCTGTTTCCGGATTTTCTGTTGTAAAAAGTGCTTCAAATTCGTCTCTGTGCACCTTTTCCTTCTCGAGAAGAAGACTTGCACACTTGTGCAGAACATCCTCATGTTCCAGAATGATCTTCTTTGCCTGGTCATGACATTCACTGATAATACGGCGGATTTCTTCATCAATGGACTTGGCAACATCCTCGCTGTAACTTCTGGTATGAGCCAGGTCTCTGCCGATAAATACCTCGTCGTCATCATCACCATAACAGATAAGACCAAGTTTATCAGACATTCCGTATTTCATAACCATACTTCTGGCTGTCGCAGTTGCACGTTTGATGTCATTGGATGCACCAGTCGTAATATCCCCGAAGATAATTTCCTCTGCTATGCGCCCGCCTAACAGTGTCATAATATCCTGAAGCATTTTTCCTTTGGTATTAAACATCTCATCATTATCCGGAAGAGGCATGGTGTAACCTGCTGCTCCCATTCCTGTCGGGATAATGGAAATCGTGTAGACAGGATCCATATCCGGAAGTACATGAAACAGGATCGCATGTCCGGATTCATGATACGCGGTGATCTTTTTCTCTTTCTCAGAGATCACCTTACTCTTCTTCTCTGCACCGATGCCTACTTTGATAAAAGCACCTTTGATATCAGACTGAAGGATAAATCCTCTTCCCTTTCTCGCTGCTTCAATGGCAGCTTCATTCAGAAGATTCTCCAGATCTGCACCTGTAAATCCTGCTGTTGTTCTGGCAATCTGAGCCAGATCTACATCCTCTCCAAGAGGTTTGTCCTTGGCATGAACGCGGAGGATTTCCTCTCTTCCCTTCACATCCGGACGTCCCACTGCAACCTTACGGTCAAAACGTCCCGGACGCAAAATTGCAGGATCCAGGATATCCACGCGGTTAGTCGCTGCCATCACAATGATTCCCTCATTCACACCAAAGCCATCCATCTCTACCAGAAGCTGGTTCAGTGTCTGCTCTCTCTCATCATGTCCGCCGCCCATACCGGTTCCACGCTGTCTTGCAACCGCATCGATCTCATCAATGAAAATAATACATGGTGCATGGCGTTTGCCTTCTTCAAAAAGATCACGCACACGTGATGCACCTACACCGACAAACATTTCCACAAAGTCAGAACCGGAAATGGAGAAAAACGGAACTCCCGCTTCTCCTGCCACTGCCTTTGCCAGAAGTGTCTTACCAGTTCCGGGAGGGCCTACAAGCAGCACGCCTTTCGGAATCCTTGCGCCTACTTTTGTATATTTCTGTGGAGATTTCAGGAAATCTACCACCTCTACCAGATCTTCCTTCTCCTCCTGCAGACCTGCTACCTTGTCAAAAGTAACTTTCTTATTATCATCCGGAGATGACATTCTTGCGCGGCTCTTGCCGAAATTCATCATCTTGGCATTTCCGCCGCCACCGCCACCTGCCATCTGGCGGTTCATCATCATGATCAGAAAGATCACAAGGGCACCTGTGAGAAGAACCGGAAGCAAGGTTGTCAGAAATACATTGTCTCCGGGTACATCCTGAGTTGTAATATCAATATCGTATTTATTCAACAGTTCGATTGCCTGATTGACATCTGTCACATAAACCTTCTTCTGACCGGAGTCAGTAGTATCTACAATCACAGAACCTGTAGGCACTTCTCTGTTCTGTTGAATTGTCGCATCAACCACTTTGTTGTCTTCAAGAGCCTGCTCCAATTGCTTCTGTGTGTAATTACTCTGGGAAACCACCTGGTTATTCAGATAAAAATAACCGGCTACCAGCGCAATGATCAGCACCAGATACAGACCAATTCTGCTTGGCTGTTTATTCACTTACTTAAATCTCCTTTCAGTCTTCCCCCAGTTCCACTACTCCTATGAATGGAAGATTCCTGTATTTCTGTGCATAGTCCAGACCATAGCCAACTACAAACTCATCCGGGATGTTAAAGCAGCAATAATCAACTCTTACATCTCTGACTCTTCGCTCCGGTTTATCCAGCAATGTACACAGACGGATGCTGTTTGGATTTCTCTGCTTCAGAATTTCGATGAGATAACTTAATGTTCTTCCTGAGTCAATGATATCCTCTACGATCAGAACGTCCTTTCCTTCCAGTGGCTGGTCAAGGTCTTTGACGATCTTTACAACACCGCTGGACTTGGTGTCATCACCATAGCTGGATACAGACATAAAGTCAAGAGAAACCGGCACTGTGATTCTCTTTGCAAGTTCACAGGTAAAGAATACACCACCTTTTAATACACAGATTAAATGGATTTCCTTGCCTGCATAATCCTTGCTGACCTTTGCTGCGATCTGCTTAATACGGGAATCTACTTCCTCTTCGCTGAGTAAAACTTTGATTTTCTCACTCATTTTCGTTTCCTCCTTGGTAATTTAATACTAACACCTTCCTGGTTTGGGGGTTAATTTTATACCTCTCATTTATCCTGCTTCCCACCATCCAGAGGATTTCTTTTCCACATGCGATCAGCGGAATGCTGTCTCTGTATTCCGACGGGATTTTCTCATCGATCATACAGCGGTTCAGCTTCTTTGTGTTCCCCTGCGCATTGATAACCATATAATCTCCTGTCCGTCTGGTGCGAATATACGGATTCTTTTCTATTTTATCATAATCCATCCATTTCGTATACTTTTTTTCTTCAATCTTCTGACCTTCATACAAAAATATTTCTGCCGAAAAAATTCCCAGCGGACTGGTCACAGTCCCCGGAATTCTGATTTTCCATTCCCTGTCTGATATATTTTTTCCGCAAACTGTTTTTCCGTTTTGGATATCTGAACCTTTATGCTTTTCACCGATCATCCCGGCTGACTTCTCCTCTCCGTACCGGCAAAGTCTTACTCCCTCGTAATCTCTTCTGGCTTCCATGTGATAAGGAAGGCTGATCCGTCTTCCAGTCTGCATTTCATAAAGTTCCAGAACCTTCTCATAGTGAACAGCCGCCAGATCCTTCCGTCTGCCTGCCAGCTGTTCCATCGCCTGTTGTAATGCATAAACCTGAATGATTTGAGGCTCCATAAAAAATTTTTCAGTAAAGTAATATTCCTTACCTTTCTGAAACTCGCCCAAAACCAGGCAGCTCTGCTGCGTAAGATATTCCTCTGCCTGGGAAATCCTTGCCGCAGTCTCTGCCATATGTGCCGCTGCCTTTCCATTTACCTGCTGTTCCAATATAGGAAGAATATGATGTCTGATTCGATTTCTGGTATATTCATCTGACAGATTGGTGCTGTCCTGAATATGAGAAATCTTCTTTTCTTTCAGATACTCTGCAATTTTGTCCCGGCTTAAGCACAGAATCGGGCGGATAATCTCTCCGTCTACAGGGCGCATGGTGCATAGTCCCCGCAGACCTGTTCCTCTGCACAGATTATGAAGCATAGTTTCCGCAAGATCCTCCTGATTATGCGCTAATGCAATTTTTATCTCACTGTCCTTTCTCCCACAGACGGCAGCTTCCCTCTGAAAAGCTTCTTTTCTTACAATCCTTCCCGTCTCTTCCTCGCCCAGCTTCCACTCCCGGCTCAATCCCGGAACATCATAACAATAAACAGTACATGGAATCTGCCACTTCCGGCATATGTTTTCCACAAAGCTTTGGTCCCTGTCCGCTTCCTTTCCACGTATTCCATGATGTATATGGACCACTCTCAATGTAAAATCCAGTTTTCCCTGAAGCTCCTTTAAAATGCGGAGCATTGCCATAGAGTCACTTCCGCCGGACACTCCTGCCAGGACCACATCATTTTTTCCGATCATCCTGTTTTGCTTTATATAAGCAAGAATTTCTCTTTCCATTTTTATCCTGATTTCCTTTTCTATTTTAGTATCCGCAGCATTATTTTTTCCACACGCCTGCCACCAGCACTGTCATATCATCCCGTGCATGATAATCGCTGTATCCCAGCACCCGTTCCAGTATTCCCCTGCCGAAATCTTTCGGTGATTCCTCGTGAACATCCATAATGATTTCTTTCATGGTTTCCTCCTCTTTCTGGTCAGGCAATGCATCCAGGACTCCATCTGTCATCATGATCAGGTAATCCCCATGGTACAGCTTTCTGGTAGCTGTCTCAAAATCAATCTGCTGTACAAGCCCTGCGGCCAGACTTTCAGAAGTAATAGATTCCACCCAGTGATCTCTTTTGATAAATGTAGACGCTGCCCCCGCCTTCAGAAAATTGCAGATTCCTGTATACAGGTCCACTGCGCAGATATCCACTGTAGAAAACATACCCTCCTCTCCTTTGAGTACCAGAGCAGAATTTACCATCTTTGCTGCCGTTTCCTGGGAAAATCCTGACTCCATAAACTGTTCCAGAAGTTCCACAACTGTCTCGCTCTCCCTGCATGCTTCCATCCCTGAGCCCATGCCATCCGAAAGGCACATAACAAACCTGCCGCCATCCTCCTGTCTGCATATATAATTATCTCCGGAAACCTTCTCTTCTTCTCTGGTAAGCCTGGCCGTTCCATAGAGAACCTGATAGTTTACATCCTCAGCAAAATGTACAGTGTGATATTCTCCGTTTACAATACATCTGCTCCCATTTACAGGTACCATGGAAATTTCACAGTATTTTGAAAGAAGCTGTGCGATCTCTGTCATGGAAATACACTGACCGCTTCTGGCACGCATGGTGAGAAAAATCTGTTTACGTCCTTTCACCTTATTCATCATCCATGCCCTGCGAAGGATCACATGGCTCTTTCTCAGTCCCTTGCGAAGTTCTTCTTCAAACTGCGGCGTTACTCGCTCCAGGTCATACAGATCACTGGCTACGTTCTCCATGATATGTGAGACTTCCATAAGCTGCTGTGCTACTGCCAGCCGATTCTCGATCATACGGTTATCCCACATCAGGTTCTGCCTTTCTTTCTGAAAATTCTCTGCAACCGTCTCATAATACTGTACGGAACGGGGACATATGCCTGTCCAGTCAGCGCGGATGCCTCTGACATTTTCCTCGTTTCCACTCTCCATGGAACGTACCAGTGCCTCCACTCCTTTCACCAGTTCCTGACTGTGTTCTCCCCAGCAGATTTCCCTCTGATAGCATCTGCTGCATACCTTTGCATTTGTATCCTCAATGATCTGCTCAACCTGCCTGCTGCTCAGATAATCTTTCCGATAAGGCATCCCGTAGAAAGTATCTGCCAGTTTCTGAAAAGATGCCGCATACTTCTCCACCTTCTCTTTCTGAGGATGGCCCTCCTGCAGAGACGACAGTTCTTCTGTATCCGGCAGATTTTCTGCTAAAATAGTTTTTGCCATGTCCCGTATGATCAGCATAATGCTGATAACGAGCATGGCAATCATCCATTCCTGCATATTCTCCCCTCCCCTTATTCATTCCCTGTATATAGCAGACTACTGCATTTTTATCAGAGAATTTCAATAACTGTTCAACAGTCCTCTCTTTCACAAAGTACTAAACAGTTACAGATATTATATGGAAGGGTTTCTGAAATATCTGTCAAACACAGACGAATCCTTCGAAAAAGTTTTCGACATTTGTTACTGCTGTTTCTTAAAAACAGTCTCATTGTCCTTCACAAGTCCCAGTTTCTCTCTGGCAACCTCTTCTGCATATTCGTCTGTCCCCATATATTTCTTTAATTTATCAATTTCTTCTGTACGTGTCTGCTCATCTTCAATCTGTTGCTGAAGAGTGGCGGCCTTAGCATCATATCCTGTGAGGCGTTCCTTAAGGTCATTACTTTCTAGCATCAGTCCTCCCAGAAGGACTAAAACAACCAGCGCAATCGCAATCATTCCAAGAGAGTTATACCCTACTTTCTTTTTTTTCTTCCTTTTCTTAGAATTACCCAATTTGCCAGCCTTCCTTTTTTAGCACATTTATACGCTTTATACCACAGAAGTTTACATCTTTTGACCGGAAATAGCAACCATTTTATCAAAAATTTAATAATTATTACAGGAATCTCCATAAGTTTCGTACAGCATTTTACAAAAATATCTCCGAGGACCCTGTTGCAGATATACGCTCCGGATAAAAAGCCTAAAACCATAAAAAAACGCAGAATTCCTTCATTGCTCCTGTAAATCTCCGAAAAAACAAAAAAGGCACAACAAAGCCAGTATAGAATGTCTTCCGTCCCGACAGCTTTATCCGAATGTACAAAAACATTCCTGAATGCAACCAGCAGATCATAACACAAAAGGAGAACAGCACCCACAGCTATTGTCCGGAGCAGCAGAAGTAATTCATGATGAATAAATGCACTCATCTCTCACCGGAACATCCTTCTAAATAAGGATTCATCCCTGTTATCTGTATTCTTTGACAGATAGGTAAGACTGTCCACTTTTCCTTCCAGATCTACTTCTCCCTTTTCCAGATCAAGCTGCTTCACATGAAGCTGTTCTCCCTTTATTACAAGTTTCCCTGCCTGTGTAAAAAGCAGGATTTCTTTTTCATCAAAGGATTTAATATCCTTTACCCCGGTAATTCTCCCGTTCTGACGGTTTTCCAGCATCAGGCTGTGAGTTGAAAGTATCTTCTTCTCTTCCACAGACGCCTCCCGGTCACAGCCTCCGGAAACTATGACCTGCCAATCTATTACTTATCAGTAGTTTATGTGCCGGAAAATGGAAATAGACAATAAAATGTTAAAAATTTATATGTTCCCACTGCACAAATGCCAAAAGCTGCAAATTACCATCCGGAATCAAAGATATTTGTACATACTCTCTACATCTTCTTTTTTGACAGTTTCTTTTACATCCAGTACTTCTACTTTGACATTCTTACTTCCGAACTGGATTTCAATAGTATCTCCCGTCTTTACCTGTACAGATGCCTTGGCAGGCTTATCGTTGACAAGAACTCTTCCTGCATCACATGCTTCGTTTGCCACTGTACGGCGTTTGATCAGACGTGACACCTTTAAGTATTTATCTAATCTCATATTCTGCTCCTGTAAATGTTCTGTAATGGATACTCACGAATTACTCCTCCGGAGTATCAAAAAAGGGGAACTTTCGTTCCCCCGGTTATCGCCTTTATTATTTACCGTTAACCATATCTTTTAATGCTTTTCCAGCTTTGAATTTCGGTGATTTAGAAGCTTCGATTTTCATAGTTTCACCAGTCTGAGGATTTCTTCCCTCGCGAGCAGCTCTTTCACTTACTTCAAATGTACCAAATCCTACTAACTGGATTTTTCCGCCATTTTTCAGTTCTTTAGAAACGACATCAACGAAAGATTTCAGAACGTCTTCTACGTCCTTCTTGGATAAGTTTGTCTCTTTCGCCATAGCTGCTACTAATTCTGTTTTATTCATGGTGTTTCCTCCTCTAATGATCTCTTTCTTGTTTGGTGGCATCTGCCAAAAGCGACAGAGCTCTATCCTCTATATATATACCTTTTTCCCCATATTGTCAAGGTTTTTCGTAACTGTTCAGCTCTGTTCAGCTCTGTGTTACTGAGGATAATCCCTGAAACATTCCTCTGCAAAATTCTCCCAGATTTCTCTCTGTCTGATAAGATTCTGAAGCTTTTCCACATTTTTCTCTGAAATCCACACCTTTTTGTGTGAATAATAATAATTTGCCAGTTTCCAGTATTTTTCAGGATAAGTGAAACGTACACGCAGATTTTTCCACTCTTCTGCCGAGATTGGACGGATTTTATGATATTCCCTGAGCATTTCCCCTGCCAGTTCCAGATTCCAGTTATATTTTTCCAGTATTTTTCTCATAAAACGATACAAATCTGCTATCTGAATATCAAAACTCCAGTGACCAAAATTTGTGACTGCCGTCCCCAAATGATCACCTTTCAGCATCAGAATATTATGCTGATTATATTCTCCATGACATACCTGTCCTTCCCGCCATGCCCTTTCCCTGAGATCATCATAATCCGTCTCGTCCAGAAGCTTTACTGCATACTGTGCCCTTTCAAGAAACTGCTCCACACTTGCCAGATAATTTTTCTCAAATACATTGGATGCTCCTTTGTTCCGTATAAATTTGCGTATCTTACGAAGCTCCTGATTGTGCCGGAGATATTCCTCCCTGAGAGATCTTTCCCTGTATTCCTCCACAGGTTCCATTTTCATTAAAATATGTAACCTTGCCAGTGTCCGGACACTTTTTAAAATATCTTCCCGGGATTTTGTGTCACACTCTTTTCCTTCATACCAGTGCTGGAGTGTAAACCTTTGTTCAGTCTTATCTTTACTGACCAGACTTTCCTGATTATTCCGCAGAAAATAATCGGTATTTATACCATTTTCCTGAAGTCTCATCAAAAGCTCCTGCTGTTTTTCCAGTTTTTTTTCAGAACCGTGAAATTCCCTCAGGATCAGAAGTCCCTGAGCTGTATAGCAGAGTAAAGCTCCTCTTGTCCTTGCAGAACGGTCTGCTGTCAGCTCATACTGAGCCAAAGTGCCAAGTCCGTAATCATACAATGACATATCCCCCTCTTAATCATCTTAATTCTTTCTATACATATGAAGAAAATCCGGTGGATATACCCCCGGATTTTCATAGAGCCACTGTTATTTACTATATTCGTTACTGTTCACTCCGTTCACAGTAACGTAGCCAAAATTCATTCCAGATTGCCTGCGGCAATGGAATTTTGGCTTGTATGTCTCGGGATTTTGGCATATTCATGCCAAAACACCTCGCGGGATAGTGGTGTGTGAACAGTAACCAATATTCTGATATACTGACCATTCCATAAAACTGCACTATTTCTCATCAAGCAGACCCAATAATATCTCTTTCTGATTCTTCTGTGGATCGGCAAGCACTACTTCCAGAAGACGGTTCAGCGTTTCTCCTATCTCACGCCCCGGCTTATAACCGGCTTCAATCAGATCTTTCCCTGTCACTGCCAGAGTTTTTAAAGATACACACTGATGTTCATTAATGATCGTCTCATAAGCCTCTTTCACCTTATCCAGACGTTCCTGCTTCTCTGTGCGTCTGTAATCACTCTGTGCCAGCATATCTGCCTGCTGCACTTCCAGATAATATGGGAAGAGATCCTCACCGATACGGTTCACTGCCCTGCGCACTGCCTTTGTCGTTCCATCCGGTCTGTCATCATGCCATTTTACCAGACGGGTTACCTTGCGGATCGTATCATTATCGAATTTCAGCCTGCGCAGGATCTGTGCAGCCATCTTTTCTCCCGCAATCCCATGCATCTTGAAATGATCTCTTCCATTCTCATCTGTTTTCCGGACAACCGGCTTTCCAATATCATGAAGCAGCATGGTAATCCTGAGAACTTTATCTGCACGTACATGACAGAGACTGTGCAGGATATGCTCCCCTACTGTGTAACAGTGGTGCGGCGTATTCTGGGATGTTGTCATACATGCATCAAACTCCGGAAGAAATTCAGCTGTGATCCCGGCTTCATAAGCCACCCTGAGATAATCCGGATGAGGAGACATCAGAAGCTTCACAAGCTCTACCTGAATCCGCTCTGCGCTGACATGCTTCAGATTCGGTGCCAGAACCTTCAGTGCCTTACGAGTCTCTTCTTCAATGGCAAAGCCCAACTGCGCACTGAAACGGACTGCACGCATAATCCGCAGTGCATCCTCTGTAAAACGCTCCAGCGGATCTCCCACACAGCGGATGATTTTTCTCTCAATATCCTCCAGTCCGCCGAAAAGGTCCACCAGTCCTGAAGAAGGATTGTATGCCATTGCATTGATGGTGAAATCCCGGCGTTTCAGGTCTTCCTTAAGGCTTGCTGTAAAGGTGACCTCTTTGGGATGTCTGCCGTCCTCGTACTCACCATCTACACGATAAGTCGTGACCTCATATCCTTCTTTTTCCATAAGAACAGTCACTGTTCCATGCTGCAGACCTGTATCCACTGTTCTGTGAAACAAAGCCTTGACCTGCTCCGGCTTTGCGGATGTGGTGATGTCCCAGTCATCCGGGCTCCGTCCCAGAATGGAATCACGCACACAGCCGCCTACCACATAGGCTTCATAGCCTGCTTTTTCCAGTATATGCAAAATTGTTTCCGCGTTTTTCGGTATTTCCAGAATCATATGACCATCCTTATCTTCTTCTATTTATTCTTAACCCCGAAAACCGGCACTCAGATATCTCTGCTGCCGGTTTTCTTTATTTTCTTATTGATTAGTATGCTCTTCCCCAGTAAACCATCTTCTTGGCAGGTTTTCCACAGCATACGCAGACATCACTTAAGTGTTCCTGCTCAAACGGCATACATCTGGATGTAGCCTGAACATCCTCTTTAATCTTGTCCTCACATGCGCGGTCACCGCACCACATAGCTTTTACGAAACCTGGTTTGTTAACAATAGTATCTTTGAATTCTTCATAGTTTGTAGCAACATAAGTATGGGAATCTCTGTGCTTACGTGCACGCTCCAGCATATCTTTCTGGATTGTTTCCAGGATTTCCTGTACTTTCTCCACAAGCTCATCAAATGTAACAGTATATTTCTCTCTTGTATCACGACGGCAGATCACAGCCTGACCATTCTCGATATCCTTCGGGCCGCACTCGATACGGATCGGAATACCACGCATTTCCTGCTCTGCGAATTTGAATCCCGGGCTCTTGTCTGTGTCGTCTACTTTTACGCGGACTCCTGCTGCCTTTAATGCTGCAAACATCTCATCTGCTTTCTCAAGAACGCCCTCTTTTCTCTGCTGGATCGGGATGATCACTGCCTGTACAGGAGCGATTCTCGGAGGCAGTACCAGACCGCTGTTATCACCATGTACCATGATGATTGCACCGATCATACGTGTTGTCATGCCCCAGGATGTCTGATGTACATACTGAAGTTTATTTTCTTTATCTGTATACTGGATGCCGAATGCTCTTGCAAATCCATCGCCAAAGTTATGGCTTGTACCGGACTGAAGAGCTTTTCCATCATGCATCAGGGATTCAATTGTATAAGTAGCTTCTGCACCGGAGAATTTCTCCTTGTCTGTTTTCTGTCCCTTGATAACCGGGATTGCAAGTACTTCCTCGCAGAAATCTGCATACAGGTTCAGCATCTGGATAGTACGCTCTTCTGCTTCCTCGGCTGTAGCATGAGCTGTATGGCCTTCCTGCCATAAGAACTCACGTGAACGAAGGAACGGACGTGTTGTCTTTTCCCAGCGCACTACAGAACACCACTGATTGTATACCTTCGGCAGGTCTCTGTGGGACTGGATTTCTTTTGCATAGAAATCACAGAATAATGTCTCTGATGTTGGACGTACGCACAGACGCTCCTGAAGCGGATCCAGACCACCATGAGTTACCCATGCAACCTCAGGTGCAAATCCTTCTACATGATCTTTCTCTTTCTGAAGAAGAGATTCCGGAATAAAGATTGGCATGTACACATTCTGTACGCCAGTCTCTTTAAATCTTCTGTCCAGTTCGTGCTGGATATTTTCCCAGATCGCATATCCTGCAGGTTTAATTGCCATGCAGCCTTTAACGCTGGTATAACCGCAGAGTTCAGCTTTCTTTACAACGTCGGTATACCACTGGGCGAAATCGTCTTCCATGGATGTGATGGCTTCTACCAGTTTCTTGTTGTTTGCCATGATTACTTCTCCTTTTTATGTGATTGTGTTGATCCTGACAGTGCATCAGGATATAGTCGCGGCGGAATGCATATTCTTCTTATTTTTCTTCTATAAATAAATTTCCTTATCTGCTTCACAGTCCAAAAATCTGCCTTTTTTATAATCCTGCAAAACCTGTCATATTATAAAAAACGAAAAAAAGAAGCCCAGCATCCCTCACAAGGGACCGAAAGGCTTCGGCGGTACCACCCTAATTAGCACTGTGCCCAAATGCCTGCACATTGCTCGCTCTTCTTCCGATAACGCAGGAAAAACGCCGTACTTCAATTGTACGGAGCTCCGAGGCCGGTTCCATAATTCACGCACAGAATCCTTCCACCACTGTTTCACAGCCAACCGGCTGTTCTCCGGGACTCTTCTCTGGGATTGCTCCTTATGTACTATTCTCTTCATCGCTGTATATATTTCGCATTTGGTTATATTTTATTTGAAATAAATTGATGTGTCAAGAGTAAAATCGTTACTGTTCACACACCACTATCCTGCGAGATGTTTTGGCATGAATATGCCAAAATCACACTTCTATTGTAATCTTACGTCCTGTCCGGTTATATTTATAATAACGGACCCCGGCTGCATCCAGCATTCTTTTGGAAGCGAGCACTGCCGGCGTGTCTGCATATTTATCGCAGTCATAGACAATCGTCTTAATACCTGCCTGAATAATTGCCTTGGCACATTCATTACATGGAAAAAGGGAAACATAAAGCTTTGCACCTTCCAGACTTCCTCCCCTGTAATTAAGAATCGCATTCAATTCACTGTGGGTCACATAAAAATATTTCGTATGAAGACTGTCACCCTCTCTCGCCCATGGAAATTCATCATCTGAACAGCCCTTTGGAAAACCATTATAGCCCATGGACAGGATTTTATTATCCTCACTTACAATACAGGCTCCTACCTGAGAATTCGGATCCTTGGAACGCATCCCTGACATCATGGCAACTCCCATAAAATATTCATCCCATGATAAATAATCTGTGCGTTTATGATTTACATCCATTTTCCACACCTCCCCTTCACATACTTCACCCTTCATCCGCTTCATAAAATCAGCACATTGTCTGTTACTGTGAACGGAACGAACAGTAACCATTATCTGCTTATAACTGACACAGCCAGAACTTAACACTTTACTCTACGGCAACCCTCATTCATCATACATGTGAGAGAATTACTATAATCATGCAGGCTCCGGCTGTTTTATCAGTTTTCTTATTTTATGGCTTATTCAGTCTCTATCTGATTAATTCTTCTGATATGTCTCTCATCGTTGGAAAACGGTGTATTCAAAAATGTATCCACAATCTTCAATGCCAGCCCAGGTCCTACCACTCTTCCGCCAAGTGCAAGGATATTAGCATCATTGTGAAGTCTTGTAGCCTCTGCTGTAAAACAATCTGTGCAGACTGCAGCTCTGATTCCCTTAATCTTATTTGCTGTAATGGAAATTCCGATACCTGTTCCGCAGATCAGGATTCCCTTCTCACATTCGCCGTCAAGAATTGCATGTGCAACCTTCTTTGCATATATCGGATAATCTACGGAATCCAGACTGTCACATCCATAATCTTTATATTCAATTCCTTTCTCATCCAGATACTTCTTGATCTCCTGTTTCAGTTCATATCCACCATGATCACATCCTAAAGCTATCATTAATCTTCCTCCTGAAATTAATTTCTTTACCTCTTCAGCAGACTATTTAAGTGAATCTTCATTATCCATCTGGCCATTACTGCTGATAAGATTATATAATCAGGCATATATCTGCTTCACTACCTGATTATATCATACCACCTGTATGATCTTATGTCCCGCTGCTTTCAGCAGACGGTTCATAATGGCCTGTCCCATTCTTGGTGTATAAAACGCTTCTGAATAAATAGACCTGACCGCACTCTGGTCAAAATCACGAAGCACTTCATATAAATGATGGGCGATTGTTTCCTCTTCTTTCCGACTTCCGATGCTGACTACCAGACCTTCGGGATATCTGTCCTTTGTCTCGTCCGTTGCAATAATTCCAACCTGCTCGCCGTGTACTTTCGCCTCCGCAGCCAGCTCATTGATCTTCTTCACAACAGCTTCCTCCGGTCCCTCAACAATTGCCAGATCTGCCTTCGGTGCATAATGGCGATATTTCATACCCGGTGCTTTCGGATGCACTTTGCTGTCAGCCGCAATCAGCCCCTTGTCCATCCTTACATCCCCCAGAGTCTCCTGAAGCATCTCCAGAGAAATATAACCCGGACGCAAAACCACAGGCACATCCTCAGTAAAATCAACGATCGTAGACTCAAGACCGATTCCCACCTGGCCTCCGTCAATGATCATCTCAATCGCTTCACCAAGATCCTCCTCTACATGCTGTGCAGTAGTCGGGCTTGGTCTTCCCGAAGTGTTGGCACTGGGCGCAGCCACATAACCACCTGCTACCTTGATCAGCTCCTGCGCGATCCTGTCACTCGGAAACCGAACCGCCACACTGTCCAGACCACCCGTAGTCTCCTGTGGTACAAGATCCGACTTCGGAAGAATCATAGTCAGCGGACCCGGCCAGTACTTCTCTGCCAAAATCTTCGCCTTCTCCGGAACCTCAGCTACAATCGGAGCCAGCTTATCAAACTCTGCAATATGCACGATCAGCGGATTATCCGAAGGTCTGCCCTTCGCCGCATAAATTTTCATAGAAGCCTGTGGATTCAACGCATCTCCTCCAAGACCATACACAGTCTCCGTAGGAAACGCAACCAGACCACCCTGCTTCAAAATATCTCCACCACGCCGGATAGCCTCCATATCAAGATTATCCGCTGTCATGGATACAACTTCTGCTTTCATTTTATTCCTGCTTTCTTATCTGTTCTGTATTTTATATAACAATATTCCTCTTACTTTATTTTCGTTTTGTATGTTCATGATACAACAGAGACAAAAATTCGTCAAATGTTTCTTCTTTGGCAAACAGATATTCTCCATTATCCAACCAAACAAATAACAAGCTGACAGAAAATATTTCTCCTGTCAGCTCGTACATCAATCTCTTAATTTATCAGGCAATACATATACCCTTTCTCTTGTGAGTTCTGTGGCCTTAACTTCTGCTTATACTGCTTACCTGAAACAAGATTATAATTTGTGTATAAATCAAAAAGCATTATCTGATCGCATTCATACAATATTTATAGATTCTTTTATAGGTACGTGTAGAATAGTGAACGCCGTCATCTATATTTCCCTTAAACTCATTGTATGTACTGTAACCGTTTTTCATCAGATATTTATAGGTATCTATCCATTGAAATCTCTTATTTAACCTGCTCTGCAATCTGTCATTAAAGTAACGTAACTGCGCTTCTTTTCGAGTTGGTTTCATTGCTGTATTTACCGGATTCACAGACATATAAAACAATCTGCAGTCACTTTCAAGTTCCTCTGCAAGAGTGTTCATACGCGCAAGATATGCATTTGCCTCGCCTTTATAATCAACCCCATTCCCGGAATTATGACTCGAAAGATCATTCACACCAAGATTAAAAATAACTGCTACGGGCTTATCTGAATCTGACTGCAGACGGGCAATTTCACTTCTCATTACTCTCTCTCCTGCTGTTTCAAACCAGCTCAGTCCCTCCCCTGTCTTACACACAAATGATACTTTTGCAACTGCATCCTTTCCATATTCCCGAAGAAGAGTTTTCTGCATAAAATACGTTCTGGAATCTCCCACAAAAATAATTCCGGAATACTCCGACAGCTGAGCTGCCAGAGTATTGACCTGAATATCCGGCTCCTGTTGCCAGTTATACATAACTGCATATAAATGGGTTTTCTTCCTTACCTGTATCACCTGTCCCGCCTGATACTGCGGATTCTGAGTCTGATCCGGCTTCGTGCTCCATCCAAGAAAAGTATATCCTGTCTGATTTCTTATTGCTGGAAGTGTCACTTTTCCATTACTGTCTGCTTTTCTTATTATCGTAGACCCATCTGCCTGATGGAAAATAACCACCTTCTGAGAAGCAGATGAAATCGCTCCTGTTCCCTCCGACGGTGCCAGTGATTCATCCTTTTTATTATCCGAATATGTAAAAGATGTGAAACCTGTGGTTCCTTTTTCCACATCGTAAACCCTTACTTTGCTGGTTTTCGCAAAAGCTGTTTCACAAAAACATGAGCTGAAACAAATCATTCCTGTCAACATTACAAAAAACAATTTTTTTACCATAATATTTATCTCCTTGCACAAACAGCTTCTCCCAGATATTTTCTGAGCAGAAGCTGTTTTTTTATTATTAATTATCTATAAGATTTAACAAAATTATATAAATAATTCCCAAATCTTGTTCCTATATTTACACTTTCGGCACCTGTTGTGTGAACCCCTAAAGCATACCACTGTCCATAATATACCCTCGTAATAGGTGAACCACTTTGCCCTGCTGAAGTACTGAGCTTATACGAAAATAAATTTTGTGAAGAACCTGCAATACTGCCTTTTGCCTTCCACATTTGTTTGGAATATTCTGCCGGATATCCTGGAATACAAACTACAATGCTGCCATAATCTTTCGCCTGTTTTCTAATTCCAAAATAGCCCGTTGTTTTCCCTAATGCATTCTGAGTTTTTAAAACAGCGCAATCATATGCCGTTTGATTTTCTGATTTATAAATCTTTGGTACATATATTTTCTTCACATGACTTCCTGAATAAGGTGTTGCATTTCCATTACGCCCTGGCCAAAATAACACCTTTTTTGCATATCCACCTTTATTCGTATTATATACATTATGAGCCGCTGTAACAGCAGAATTAATTCCCACCATAAAAGCAGTACCCGTTGTTACACTTCCATCTTTCCAGGTTGCTTCCAGATATGCAGTCCATCTATAAGGTACTTTCGTAGTATTGTTTACTCGAGTTCTTACATCACTGCCAATTACAGATTTTTCATCAGCAAATGAATCTGCATCTTCTTCCGGATCTGCACTTTCTTGTCCCACGGTTCCATATGAGGGTTCCAGTAATTCCTCATCCGCTGTCTCATTTCCCGAATAAGAAAAAGTGGTAATACTTGTTGTTTCAGTGTCAACATCATAAACTCTAACTTCTTCTGTATTAGCAAATGCAACTACAGATATACAACTATATAGAGTTATTCCTATTATTGTACCTAATAACATTTTTTTGAGTTTCATACTATTTTTTCCCTTTCAAATACTTTTCACTTTCTCAATTACTAACAATGTCGCTACTAAAAATAATGCTGTAGCAATAACCTTGTAAAAAAGCTTCCATTTCATAACCACTGCCACAAACATAAAGACACTTTCAATCAATAATAACCTATGTACTTTTAAACGAAAAATTTTGCGTTCCTTAATATCCAGACATCTCATCTCTGTATCCACCGGTGCTAATTCGTATATGATATATAGTGAAATAATTGCAACGCATATCATTGTAATCTCCTTGATAAATGGTTTACAAATGATATTACAAGCCATAATTTCCATAAAGGTTGATATCAATATACAATGCATTCTTGTTTTTGCATGATAACCTCCTGCATAAATACGTAAGGGCCAGAATAAAACCAAAAATATGAATCCCCAAATAATAATTTTGAAATAACAACAAATTCCAAAAAAGATTAACAGATTGAATACTAGAAACAATCCCTGAGAAATCCCATATTCTAATATTTCTTTATCATCTGCTGGTACAATTTTGGTTTTTATAAAGACCTCTCCACTTCTGTCAGCCCAGTTATTCATACTTTAAAATTTTCTCAGTTTTTTCACGCTTTCTGGTATCTCCGGCTGATAAGCAAAAAGCGGGCACGAAGAATTCACTTCCATTGCAGCTATTTTCTTTGCCAATATAACTACTACTTTTCCTACATTTTCTTTGAAATTGCAATTAAAATTATTTTTATCTGCCATGTTTTTCTCTCCTTTCTGCTTTTCAAATTATACTACGTTTCACCTTGTAAATTTAGAACATGGCGAAAATAGCCCTAAATTTGGCGAAACTAATCTATAATAATCGAGTAGGGGAAATTTTTTTCTCCCCTCTCAGTCGAGTAAGTAAGTGGACTTTCACCACAGATTGACGGTATGCCCGTCATACGCAAAAAACAGATGACTTTTACCATCTGTTTTTGTTATTTCATTATATAATTTCAGCAGATTTCAGCTTTTCTACCAATAACATTACTTTCACACAAAATATTTCTTCATCCCAGTTTATATTTATATCTCCTTCTTTCTCTTTTACAATTTTTTCCACATTGCCTAATCCAATTCCGTGTCTATCCACATTTTCTTTGGTTGATAATAGTTTGTTTTTTTCCATTCGCAAAACACCACTGTAACTATTTTCTACTTGTATATACAATATCCCCTGTTTTTCCCGTATAAATATACTCAGATACTTTTTTTCGGACTGTTTTGCCGCATAAATCGCATTATCAAGCAAATTTCCCAATATTACATTTAATGTAAATCCATGAATATCTAATTCTTCAGGTAATGCTACTTTCGCTCGCACATCATCTAGATTTTGCCTTGCATAATGCAATAAGTAATTTAATGTACTGTCTACCTCACTAATACCAGAACATATATATTCGTCCTCATTTACTATCTGCTTCTCCATATTATCCAGATATATCAGAATTTTATTTATATCTTCGTGTGCTGTCAGATATTTCAATTCAAAGATATGATGTTTCAAATCATGTCTCAAACTTCTAATCTTTCTCCATGATTCCTGCATAACTTCAATTTGATTCCTGTAACCTTCCATTAAAGAATGAAATTTTTCTTTCTCTGATTTCTGTTCATAATAATCCTGTAGTGCATCATACAGATAAAATATTGCAATATTAGTGATCAAAATTCCAATAATTTCCATACTAATAAGTCGCTTATTAGTATAATTTGCCTGCCACATACAAAATACTTCTATTATACTAAATGCTGGTACAGATAACATCATAATCCAGAGAGATGTCCTTATTGGAAACTGTCGTTCTTTCTTAAAACAAGTTCTCTCTAACAGAAACACACAAAAATATATTCCCAAACTGGTGATGCATTCTTTTATGGAACGAGTCATTTCATCATAATCTTTATATAAACCGGTTGCAGAAAAAACCAAACTTTCAATCACTACATTAATCGAATAAATTCCAATAGCAAATACTATTTTTTTTTCTAAGCTTTCCTTATATATTAAAAGTATCAACATTAATCCCGTCAGATTTGTCATAATATTAATTATCTGATTATGAAACAGATAATATCCCCCACTTGTGAGGACTACAAAACCAGAATACATCAATATCTTCAAACGTCGCGAAACTGTTTTTAAAGGATTCATCACTTCCATAAAGCGGTAAATAGCATATGTTCTCAAAATATTCGCCATTACCCCAAGTATAATTTCCTGCATTTTTCCTCCCATTTTATAATCTTTTTCTATCCCAGTTCTAACTGTATCAGTTTTTGCTTTACACTTCCCCTATATGTTTTCGATATACTGACTATATCACCATTTATCATCTTAACCCGATCAGTTCCGTAACATTGTACATAAACGTGATTAATCAGATATGATTTATGTATTCTTAAAAACATTTTATTTGAAATCTCAGATTCTATATCATCCAATTTAGCAGAAAATTTAAATGTTTCTCCTGACTGCATGACCATATAAACAGTCTTGTTCTCACTTCTGAAATATAAAATATCTTTTATAAAAAAAACACGATTTTCTCTGTCTATCTTAACCGTTATTTTTTTTCTGTTCACAAGTTCTCTCTTCATCACTATATCTAAAGTTCTCTCTACCATTGGAAAAGTAATGGGTTTTACAAGAAAATCCATCGGTCTGCATTGAAAAAGTTTCATAGCATAATTTGTCTTAGATGATATATAAATAATCTCAGTTTCTTCATTTTCCAATTTTTCTCTTATATATTTTCCAACCTCTACACCATTACATTTCGGTAATTCAATATCCAAAAACAATAAATCTACAGAAGATGAACTTTTCAGATATTCACATAACGATTCACCATCATAAAACACATCTATATCTGCTTTTATAAAATGCTCCTGAGAATATTTTTCAATATAATTTTCTAATTGTACACATGTACTAAATTCATCATCACATATAATAACCTGCATAACCATTTTCTCCAATCAAACGGATATTATAGATATCAATACAAAAAGTAAATCCAAATATTCTATTTCCATATATATTTGTACTTCTTTTTATAGTGTATAATACTGCATTTTCTCAATCCTTTCAACTTAAATTAACTTATAAAAAGCATATTACCAACTTCTGTTTTATACAACTATAACTTGTATAATATTGACCAGAAAGACTAAAAATGAACCGTATTAAAGAATTACGTAAATTACTCGGAATTCCAATTGATTATATTTTTGAACTTTCTAATGTTAAGCACGAATGTATCCAGACTGTAACGTAAAAACAGTGGTAACCATGGACTTCATAATCCATGCTTACCACTGTTTTTCTAACTTCTGATTGCATTCATACAATATTTATAAATTCTTTTATAGGTACATGTAGAATAGTGAACGCCGTCATCTATATTTCCCTTAAACTCATTGTATGTACTGTAACCGTTTTTCATCAGATATTTATAGGTATCTATCCATTGAAATCTCTTATTTAACCTGCTCTGCAATCTGTCATTAAAATAACGTAACTGCGCTTCTTTTCGGGTTGGTTTCATTGCTGTATTTACCGGATTTACAGACATATAAAACAATCTGCAGTCACTTTCAAGTTCCTCTGCAAGAGTGTTCATACGCGCAAGATATGCATTTGCCTCGCCTTTATAATCAACCCCATTTCCGGAATTATGACTCGAAAGATCATTCACACCAAGATTAAAAATAACTGCTACGGGCTTATCTGAATCTGACTGCAGACGGGCAATTTCACTTCTCATTACTCTCTCTCCTGCTGTTTCAAACCAGCTCAGTCCCTCCCCTGTCTTACACACAAATGATACTTTTGAAACTGCATCCTTTCCATATTCCCGAAGAAGAGTTTTCTGCATAAAATACGTTCTGGAATCTCCCACAAAAATAATTCCGGAATACTCCGACAGCTGAGCTGCCAGATTATTGACCTGAATATCCGGCTCCTGTTGCCAGTTATACATAACTGCATATAAATGGGTTTTCTTCCTTACCTGTATCACCTGTCCCGCCTGATACTGCGG
>NZ_JBWJVP010000025.1:2500-76782 GCF_056339915.1 Blautia sp. ZXY-1-B12
TTCCTGCGGATGATTGCCGTCTTTGCTTCTGGTTCCCTCGGCAAAAATCAGATAGTTTCTTCCTGCCTTTACTTCTTTGATAACATTAATGATTACCTGCATAGATTGTTTGACATCATCACGGTCAATCATAAACGCTTTCATGCATGCAAATACCTGCTTCAGAAATGGTACGTTTGTCAGCTCTTTTTTTGCCACTACCGAGAAAGGTACCGGACACACCTGTATGATTGCAAGTACATCAAATAATCCCTGATGATTGGGAAAGAAAATAAACCCATTTTCTTTTGGAATATTTTCCATACCATGACCGTCAATTACCAGATTACCGCCTTTCACTGCTCTGTTATCTACATATTTAAGAAGCTGATATCTCTGTTCTTCACTGTAACGTTCTGCATGCGATGCATACCAGCATAACTTAAACCATCCATATGGAACAAAAAAGAGATTTCTAAATACCATCAGTAATATTCTTTTCATTTTTTTGCCCTCGATATATTACACTCCTGCTTTTTCCGAAATTTTGTCTTCATATCCCGGATTTTTCTTGATAAATGTTTCATATGCTTTGGTATACGTCTTGTAAGCATCTGTCTTCATAAATTGGGCATATGCTGTAGCCGCCTGAGTTTTCATATCATCTGTGATCTGTGATGGTGCCATGATATAATAAGTTTTATCCTGTTTACCAACCATATAAGTTTCAACACATGGATATTCCTGATCATCCTCCAGGATCAGATTGTAGGTTATGTATACATAACTGTACTTGTCATTTTCAGAAAGGATCTCACAATCCTGAACAGATACTTTCTTAGGATTATGTGCCGCAAAATATTTGAGTGTTGCTGTAATCTCTGTCTGAAGATCTGCTTCTGTATTATCTGCCTGGTTATAGCACTCCTTCACTTTCTTTTCTTTCCCGTCAGTATAGGACTGAATCAATTCCTCTGTTACTTTTTCCGGTGATTTATGACTCACTCCCCCGCATCCTGCCACACAGAGTGTCAGTAATACCAACACTCCGGCTGCAAGATATCTGTACCATTTCTTCATGGTTATTCCTCTTCCCCTCTGTTCTCATCCTGTGTCTCCTGATCTGTCGGCTGATCAGATTCTTCTGTTTCTGCACTGTCCGTAATTTCCACTGCTGCCTGCTGTGCATTTGTATCTTTTTCTTCTTTATCTCTCACTTTAGCTACACTGGCTACAGTGACACCCTCTGTAAGATTGATCAGTTTTACACCCGATGTAATTCTTCCAAGAATGGAAATATCAGCGCAGGCGATTCTGATGATAATACCTTCCGTAGTGATCAGCATTACTTCATTATCTTCATTTACAGCTCTTGCTCCGATTACATCACCGGTTTTCTCGGTAATCTTATAACATTTTACACCTTTACCGCCACGATTCTGACAGGTAAATTCGCCCATAGAAGTACGTTTACCCATACCATTTGCAGAAACTATCAGCAGACAATCTCCCTGAGAATTCAGCTGCATTGCTACCACTTCGTCTCCATCATCGATATTCATACCGCGTACGCCCATAGAAGTTCTGCCTGTACTTCTTACATCTGTTTCTTTAAAACGGATACACATACCATCTTTTGTAACAAGTATTATATCCTTCTTATCATCTGTAAGCTTAACCTCGATCAGTTCATCATCATCACGCAATGTGATAGCTGCCAGTCCGTTTTTACGCACATTCGCATATTCTTTAATCGGTGTTTTCTTTACCAGGCCATTCTTCGTAGCCATCATCAGATAATGACCATCTTCAAATTTGCGGAGCGGGATTACTGCAGTGATGCATTCCCCCGGCATAAGCTGTAACAGATTAATAATCGCAGTTCCTCTTGCAGTACGTCCTGCCTCCGGAATCTCATATGCCTTCAGACGATATACCCTTCCTGTATTTGTAAAGAACATCAGATAATGATGGGTAGTTGTCATCAGAAGTTCTTCAATGTAGTCATCCTCAAGAGTCTGCATTCCCTTGATTCCTCTTCCACCTCTGTTCTGGCTTCTGAAATTATCTACTGTCATTCTCTTAATATATCCAAGTTTGGTCATTGTGATCACTGTATTCTCTCTCGGAATCAGATCCTCTGTAGAAATATCGTATACATCATATCCGATAGAAGTCTTTCTGTCGTCTCCGTATTTCTCTGCAATTGCAAGAATTTCTTCCCGAATCACGCGAAGAAGAAGACTTCTGTCCGCAAGGATAGCCTCGTATTTACGGATTTTTTCCATTAAATCAGCATACTCTGCTTCCAGCTTCTCTCTTTCCAGACCTGTCAGAGCACGCAGACGCATATCTACGATTGCCTGTGCCTGAACATCTGTCAGTTCAAAGCGATCCATTAACTCCTGTTTTGCGATCTGCACATTCTGCGAAGCTCTGATAATACGGATCACCTCATCAATATTGTCCAGTGCTTTTAACAGACCTTCTAAAATGTGAGCTCGCTCTCTTGCTTTATTCAGGTCATATTTCGTTCTTCTGGTCACTACATCTTCCTGATGAGCCAGATAATATTCCAGCATCTGTTTCAGGTTTAATACCTTCGGTTCCAGACTTCCGTTATTCGGAATAAGTGAAAGCATATTTACGCCAAAAGTATCCTGTAACTGCGTATGCTTATACAGTAAATTCAAAACTACATTTGCATTTGCATCCTTGCGCAGATCAATACAGATTCTCATTCCCTCACGACTGGAATGGTCATTCAGGTCTGTGATTCCGTCAATCTTTTTATCTCTTACAAGTTCTGCAATCTTTGAGATCAGACGCGCTTTATTTACCAGATACGGAAGCTCTGTGACAATAATTCTGGACTTTCCGTTTGGAAGAGTCTCAATATTTGTCACTGCACGTACACGAATCTTACCGCGACCTGTTCTGTATGCTTCTTCAATCCCTCTTCTTCCAAGAATCGTCGCACCAGTAGGAAAATCAGGACCTTTTACAATATCCAGAATCTCTTCCATAGTCGTTTCGCGTTGTTCTTCAATGATATTGTCTATAATCTTGACAACAGCATCCACAACCTCTCTCAGATTATGAGGAGGGATATTGGTAGCCATACCTACTGCAATACCTGAAGTTCCGTTCACCAGAAGATTCGGATAACGGGACGGCAGTACAACCGGCTCTCTCTCTGTTTCATCAAAGTTTGGCTGGAAGTCAACAGTATCTTTGTTGATATCTGCCAGCATTTCCATGGAAATCTTACTCAGACGTGCCTCAGTGTATCGCATGGCCGCTGCCCCGTCACCATCTACGGAACCAAAGTTTCCATGTCCGTCTACCAGCGGATATCTGGTAGACCATTCCTGTGCCATATTTACAAGTGCTCCATAAATAGAACTGTCACCATGTGGATGATATTTACCCATTGTATCACCGACAATACGCGCACATTTACGATGCGGTTTGTCAGGACCATTATTCAGTTCTATCATGGAATACAATACACGTCGCTGAACCGGTTTCAGACCATCTCTTACATCAGGCAGTGCTCTGGAAGCGATAACGCTCATGGCATAGTCAATATAAGAGTCCTTCATGGTCTTTTCCAGATCCACCTCGTGGACTTTGTCAAAAATATTATCTTCCATTTATCTATTCTCCCTATTATCAGATATCCAGATTCTTTACAAATCTTGCATTCTCTTCAATAAATTCACGTCTCGGCTCTACCTTGTCACCCATCAGTGTAGTAAATGTAAGGTCAATCTCAGAAGTCGCAGCCTCATCCATGGTAACCTTAAGCAGGATTCGTTTCTCAGGATCCATTGTCGTCTCCCAAAGCTGGTCTGCATCCATCTCTCCAAGACCTTTATAACGCTGGATCTTGTTATTTCCGTCACGTCCGATTTCTGTCAGAATCTGATTCAGTTCATCATCGTCGTATGCATACCATACTTTCTTGTTCTTCTCCACCTTGTATAATGGCGGCTGTGCAAGATACACATATCCCTGTTTGATAAGCTCAGGCATAAAACGATACAGGAAAGTCAGCAGAAGGGTTGCTATGTGCGCACCATCGACATCGGCATCAGTCATAATAATAATCTTATGATAACGAAGTTTACTGATATCAAAATCTTCATGAATTCCTGTTCCGAAAGCTGTGATCATAGCTTTGATCTCTGCATTTGCATAAATCTTATCCAGACGTGCTTTCTCTACATTCAGGATCTTACCTCTCAGTGGAAGGATAGCCTGTGTTACACGATTTCTGGCTGTTTTTGCAGAGCCACCGGCGGAATCTCCCTCTACAATGTAGATTTCACAGTTCTCAGGATTCTTATCTGAACAGTCTGCAAGCTTTCCAGGAAGTGACATATTATCAAGTGCTGATTTTCTTCTGGTCAGATCACGAGCCTTACGTGCAGCCTCACGTGCTCTCTGTGCAAGAACTGATTTCTCTACTGTAGTTTTCGCTACTGTTGGATTCTGCTCAAGGAAAATCTCAAGCTGCTTGCTCACCACGCTGTCAACAGCCCCTCTTGCTTCACTGTTTCCAAGCTTCTGTTTTGTCTGACCTTCAAACTGGGGATTCTCAATCTTAACACTGACGATTGCAGTCAGACCTTCGCGGATATCATCGCCACTCAAATTGGGTTCACTGTCTTTAAGCAGCTTGTTCTTTCTGGCATAATCATTGAACGTCTTTGTCAGGGCATTTCTGAAACCTACAATATGAGTACCACCCTCAGGTGTATTAATATTATTTACAAATCCATAGCAGTTCTCTGTATAAGAGTCATTGTGCTGCATGGCAACCTCTACAGACACACCGTTCTGCTGTCCTTCGCAGTAAATGATTTCCGGGTAAAGCGCTTCCTTGCTTCTGTTCAGGTAGCTTACAAATTCACGGATACCACCTTCATAATGGAAAATTTTCTCTCTTTCCATTCCTTCTCTGGTATCTTTAAGAGAAATCTTCAATCCCTTTGTCAGGAATGCCATCTCTCTCAAACGCTGTTTCAGAATGTCATAATCATATACTGTTTCCTCAAATATTTCTTTATCCGGAAGGAAGACAACTGTTGTTCCGGTCTTATCCGGCTGGCAGTCTCCCACAACCTTCAGAGGATACATAGTTTTACCGCGTTCATATCTCTGCTGATAAATCTTACCTTCATGATAGATCCTTACTTCAAGCCATGTGGAAAGTGCATTTACTACAGACGCACCTACTCCGTGAAGACCACCGGATACCTTGTACCCTCCGCCTCCAAATTTACCGCCGGCATGAAGAATGGTAAATACTACTTCTACAGCAGGAATCCCTGCTTTATGATTGATTCCTACCGGAATACCACGTCCGTTATCTACAACTGTGATAGAGTTGTCCGGATTAATAACTACCTGAATCTCTGTACAAAATCCTGCCAGTGCTTCATCAACCGCGTTATCTACAATCTCATAAACCAGATGATGAAGACCTCTGCCGGATGTACTTCCGATATACATACCTGGTCTCTTTCGTACGGCTTCCAAACCTTCCAGAATCTGGATTTGATCCGCTCCGTATTCTGTATTTTCTCCGCCCATTTCTTTCCTCCTGTTATATATACTTATCACCAGAATATATCTGAAAACCCCTGCGTGAAAATTATAGACAGGTTTTCAAATATATTCTGGTATCTGGACATAATAATACAAATTTATTATAGCACAAAAGCCCGTTCCTTGCCACAGCCTGAATAAAAAAGAATCCCCGAAAACGGGAATTCTTCTGTATGTTAATCTTATTCTTCGGTTTTATTGATAAGGTACTGATAGACATCTCTCTTCGTCATTCCTCTGTCATTTGCTACCATTTTCATAGCTTCTTTTCTTGAATGTCCCTGATTTTCATAGATTTCCATGTGTTCTTCTATGGTAATTTTTTCCCAGGATGCCTTCTGTTCCTCTTCCATCTCCTGTCTGCTTCTGCCTTCAATCACAAGCACACACTCTCCAAGCGGCTTCTCTGTCTGATAATAGAGGATCAGCTCCTCGATAGTCGTATGGAATGCAGTCTCATGTCTTTTCGTCAGTTCCCTGCAAAGAGTCATTCTGCGATTTCCGAGAGTTTCCTTCAATTCCTCCAGAGTTCTTACCAGTCTGTGAGGAGCCTCATAGAGAATGATAGTTCTCGTTTCATTCTTCAGTTCTTCCAGAATCAGTTTTCTTTCTTTTTTATCTGCCGGAAGAAATGCTTCAAAAGCGAATCTTCTGGTTGGAAGTCCGGACAGAGTCAGGGCAGTGATACAGGCAGCAGGTCCCGGAAGAGAAGTTACTTCAATCCCCGCTTCATAACACATTGCCGCAAGCTCCTCTCCCGGATCTGAGATTCCCGGAGTTCCCGCATCTGTGATCAGTGCAATATTCTGCCCTTCCTGCATTTTACTGATCAGAACATATGCCTTATCGATTTTGTTGTACTCATGATAACTGGTCATAGGTGTTTTTATATCAAAATGGTTCAGCAGTTTAATACTGTTTCTGGTATCCTCTGCTGCAATAAGATCCACTTCTTTCAATGTTCGAAGTACCCGGAGTGTAATATCCTCCAGATTTCCTATGGGTGTTGCACATAAATACAATTTACCACTCATAATTTGTTTCCTCTCATATTACTTTGCAAATAAAATTCGGTTAAATCATATCATAAATCTTCAGTATATTTTCTGTATAGACTCCCGGCTCTTTATATACGATCAGAGGAGGTTCCACTGTAACTCTGGAATTTCCTCCCTTTAATGCCTCGATCAGAACCATGTTTGGTTCTCTGTCTATGTATGGATATACAAGCTGCATCTTTTTCGGTTCCAGACGATACTTTGTGAGAACATTCATAATCTCAGCCAGTCTGAACGGTCTGTGGACCATATAAAATCTTCCACGTTCTTTCAGAACCTTTGATGCCTGGCTCACCACATCCTCCAGATTACAGAGTACTTCATGTCTGGCAATTGCTTTTGGCATATCCGGATTGCGAAGCCCATGCTGTCCGATCATATAAGGCGGATTACTTGTCACTACATCAAAAGAAGCTGCCCCAAAAATATCAGCAGCCTCCTTAATATCACCCCGTACGATCTCAACATCGTCCTCCAGATGATTATATCTGACACTGCGTCCGGCCATATCTGCACACTCTTTCTGAATCTCAAGACCTGTAAAGTGTTTCCCATTTGTTTTGGTTTTAAGCAGGATCGGGATAATTCCCGTTCCTGTTCCCAGATCCAGAGCAGTCTCACCCTTTTTTACTTTTGCAAAGCCGGAAAGAAGAACTGCATCCATCCCAAAACAGAATTTATCCGGATCCTGTATCACATAATATCCGTTCTGAAGATCATCTATACGTTCATTATCTTTTACCAGCTGATCAGTCATTTAATTTGGAATCTCCTTTTTTATCTTCCAGATTTCCAAGTTCTTTTAATTCTTTTTCAGAGACTTTGACTTTCTTCTTTCTCGGTCTGAATTTCAGGTCATCTACCGGAAATTCCTGAATTTCTTTCTCGTCATTGATCTCTACAATTACCTTTACACGTTGACGAAGCACGTTTACACTGTGTACAGTTCCGGTAAGCCCATCCGGAGTTGTAACTGTATCTCCCAGTCCCGGAAGCTTTTTATTCAGCTCTTCATATGTTTCCTGCTCGTTCTTCAGGCAGCACATCAGTCTTCCGCACACACCGGAAATCTTTGTCTGGTTAAGGGAGAGATTCTGCTCTTTTGCCATCTTTATGGATACCGGTGCAAACTCAGACAGATATGTGTGGCAGCACAGACATCTTCCGCAGATACCGATTCCTCCCAGAATCTTTGTCTCATCGCGAACACCAATCTGACGAAGTTCGATGCGCGTTTTAAAAATTGCTGCCAGATCTTTTACCAATTGGCGAAAATCAATTCTGCCGTCAGCAGTGAAATAAAACAGCACTTTATTATTATCAAATGTATACTCTGCATCTATCAGTTTCATTTCCAGACCATGTTCACGAATCTTCTTCTGACAGATTTTAAATGCCTCTCTCTCTCTGACTCTGTTCTGTGCCTCTCTCTCGTCGTCCTCCTTTGTTGCCACACGAAGAACTTCTTTGAGAGGGTGAACAACATCTTCCTCACCTACTTCTCTTGGTGCAAGTACGACTTTCCCGTATTCAATTCCCCGGGCTGTCTCCACGATCACGTGATCGCCTGTTTTAATTTCATAATCTTTAGGACTGAAATAATAAATCTTGCCTACATTACGAAATCTCACGCCTACTACTTTTGTCATTCTATTTCTCCCTGATCGTCAGGAACAGCAATTCAAATGCCAGATCAAAATTAACATTTGCTTTCAGACGTACCTTTGTCTTCTGAATAGAATCCAGAATGTTCTCCAGATTCTCGTAGGAACGCTGCTTTGCCTGTTCTCTGATAAAATTAATTTCCTGTTTAAATACCAGATTGTCAATCTCCTGTGTTGCCTTAAACATCAGGACATCTCTGAACCAGAACTGGAAAATATCCAGATAATCGTTGATATTCTGTTTGTCCTCAGAAAGACTCTTAATCGCATCTGACAGTTCATAAACTTCCATGGTGTTTGCATATTTAAGAATCCTCAGTGCATTCTGAGTCATCTCTGCAAACTCCTGAGAAGTAGCTGCTTCTTTTGCCCTTCCAATACTGCCCTGTGCAAAGGATGCGTCAATCTCCGCCTGGTAATCCGGAACATGAAGATGCTCCATCAGATATTTCTTTACAAGACCGTCATCCACTACCTTCAGATCAAGACGAACACATCTTGACTGAATAGTCGGCAGCAGTCCCCCGATATTATTAGTCAGCAAAAGAATCACTGCATATTCCGGCGGCTCTTCAATTGTTTTAAGAAGAGCATTCTGTGCCTGTGGTGTCATAAGATCTGCATCTGCAATAATATAAATCTTGTAAGGACTGTAATATGGTCTGATATCTATATCATTGATCACCTGATCCCTGATCTCGTCAATTGTGATCGTTCCAGGTTTCTCATGACTGACCATAATAATGTCCGGATGATTCTTACCCATCGCCTTTTTGCAGGAGTCGCATTTCTGGCAGGGTTCTGTACCTCCGGCCTCACACTGAAGTGTTGACGCAAAAGTCCCTGCGAGGAGCTTTTTACCAGAACCTGGTTCGCCGGTAAAAATATAAGAATGCGATATTTTTCCTGATTCTATTGCATTTTTTAAATGTCCGATAATCTCTTCGTGTCCGATAATATTGTTAAATCCCATCATAAGAATCACCTCACCAGTCCGTTTTGTAAGATATTATACCATAAAAGAAGAACTATTGCACAGACTTTATATAATTTGCGATTTCTTTCACACAGTCATCAAGATTTATATTCTGAAAACGTTTCTCTATCCCTGCGTTCAGAATATTTTCCTCTGAAAAATCCGACTGATCTGCAATAAATCTTCTGCACATTTCCTCATATCTTGGATTTTCCTGTTCTCTCTCTCTATTAAGAGCACGACTCAGTCTTTCTCCATCTTCTACCTGGACATAAACAGGACAGACTGCATCTTCCCCATAGTATTTACGCATCTTTTTAAATGACTCCAGAGTACCGATTCCCAGATAATCGGAATCTGCAAGGTTCACCTGACCATCATCTGCAGTGAAATAAGTCCATATCCCATAAACCGTATGATATGCTCTCTCCTCGATAAGATTTCCGTTTTTTCTGAATTCTTCCAGTTTTCCGTCATCTACAAAATAATAATTTTTTCCATCCTGCTCTCCTACCCTGATTGGGCGGGTTGTATACAGAATAAGTGTTTTCAGATTCAATTCTTTATGTGCGGCCAGAAGTGAATAGATTCTGTCTTTTCCGGATGCACTCTTTCCCATGATGTAAAAAATCTTTCCCATATCTGTTATGTTATTCCTTTGCCGGACTGTATTCTTCCTGTCCAATTTCATTTCGGGCAGCTACGCAGATTGTTTCAGCAGATGTATCACTGAGTCCCTGTACTTCCAGCCCCTGTTCCATGTATCTTCTCACATTTCTTACAAATTGTCCAGTTATCTGCTCTCCCGGCACAATAATCGGAATTCCGGGCGGATACAGATAAGCAAACTCTGCACTGACTTTGCCAACACTTTCTTTCAGAGAATATCGCCTTTGCTGCGCATCCACTGCCTGAGAAATTGTCATAAGCTGTGTCATTCTCGCATGAGAAGTATGATACTGCGATTCCTCCGACTCATCTGTTTGCTGTATCTCTGCATCAATCTCTTCAATTGCAGTACACAGTCTCTCAAATCCCTCTTCTGTATCTCCCACTGCTGCAATTCCAAGAACATATTTCTCAGCCGCCATTTCCATTTCAATATGATATCTGTCACGAAGTATCTGATGGAGAAGGTGTCCGTTAACAGAAGTTCCGACTGTGGAGAACAACAGCTTGGATTTGTCAAAATCATAGATTCCACTGCCTTCGATCATAGAACCTTCGATCAGTTTTATTTTTTCACACTTTGAAAGACGCTGTCTGGCCTTCTCCAGATTGAAGGTAAATTCACGAAACATTTGCTGTCCGTCTTTTCTCAGTTTATCCATACATGCATCCATACTCGCCATCAGAATATACGACGGACTGCTGGTCTGGTAAATCCCCATAAATCTCTTTATCTTTTCCACATCTGCCATATCACTGCATATATGAAGCACCGCCGTCTGAGTCATAGATGGCAGCGTTTTATGGAAACTCTGTATTACAATGTCAGCTCCCAGATCAGCAGCAGACACCGGAAAATATTTAGAATAATGAAGATGTGCACCATGTGCTTCATCCACAATAAGAGGAATCTTATGTCTGTGTACAACTTCTGCAATTGTCTTTATATCAGACACAACGCCGTCATATGTAGGCGAAGTAAGCAGAAAAGCCTGCACATCCGTATTTTCTTCCAGATATCTTTCCACACGTTCAGGGGAAATTCCTCCGTTTATCCCCAGTCTCTGATCTTCATGTGGATAAATATAGACCGGCTGAAGCTCACGTAAATACAATGCATGGTAAACAGCCTTGTGACAGTTCCTCGCGACAAGTATCTTCCCACCTTTATTTACACTTGCACTGACTGCTGCCAGAAGAGCCGCCGTACTTCCATTTACACTGAAGAAACATTTCTTTGTCCCATAAATCTGAGCTGCATATTCCTGTGCTTCTTTCAAAATTCCTTCCGCATGATGAAGATTGTCAAATCCTGAAATCTCTGTAATATCTCTCTCAAAAAGAAAATCATCTGCTGAAGATGCCCGGTTTCTCTTATGCCCCGGCATGTGAAACGGATAATAGTCAGACTGCCCATAGCTTTCTAATTTTTTATATAATCTTTCCATTTTTTTCCTTTTTATACTATTGTGCCAACAAGTTGATTTCTCGAACAATCTTGCGTTCCAAATTTCCCACTGATTATTGCCTTTTCGTGCCTGAAATATGGAACTTCCCTGATTCAGTTAAACTTTAAATCTGTATCCTACGCCCCAGATTGTTTCAATATACTGAGGTTTTGCAGTATTAAATTCAATTTTCTCCCGGATCTTCTTGATATGGACAGTGACTGTTGCAATATCTCCCACAGATTCCATATCCCAGATTTCCCGGAACAACTCTTCCTTGGTAAACACTCTGTTCGGATTCTCTGCAAGGAAGGTAAGCAGATCATATTCCTTGGAAGTAAATGTTTTCTCCTCTCCGTTTACCCATACGCGGCGTGCAGTCTTATCAATCTTGATCCCGCGGATCTCCACAATATCATTTTTGCGTACATTGGAACCGATCAGACGATTATATCTGTCCATATGTGCCTTGACTCTGGCTACCAGTTCACTTGGACTGAATGGTTTTGTCATGTAATCATCTGCCCCCAGTCCCAGACCTCTGATTTTATCTATGTCATCTTTCTTTGCAGATACCATGATGATAGGAGTATTTTTTTCCTGTCTTACCTGCCTGCAGATATCAAAGCCATCCACTTCCGGAAGCATCAGATCCAGAATAATCAGGTCAAACTCCTCATTCAGCGCACGCGTCAGTCCGGTGTCTCCTCTGTTGCAGATTTCAACTTCAAATCCGGAAAGCTCCAGATAATCCTTCTCCAGATCTGCAATTGCCTCTTCATCTTCTATAATTAAAATTCTGCTCATTTCATTGGTACCTCCTGATACTTTCTAAGTACAAAATACATGATTGTGCCGATTCCAAGCCTGCTGGTTGCCCAGACCTTTCCTCCATGATCCTCCAGGATCTTTTTTACAATGGAAAGACCGATTCCGCTTCCTCCCTTGGATGAATTTCTCGACACGTCTGTTCTGTAAAAACGATCAAAAATAGACGGCAGATCCTTTGCTGCAATTCCCTTTCCATTATCTTCAATTTCAACCTGAATAAAATCTCCCACATCCTTTATGCGAATCTGGATGATACCTTTGGGTTTATCCATATATTTGATAGCATTGCTGATAATGTTATGAATAACACGCCGAATCTGTTCTCCATCTGCGATCACCTGCACATTATCCTCAACATAATTGGCATATACCAGTTCAATTCCTCTCGTTTCCAGTTCCAGTCCTACTTCTTCTGCGCAATCACTGAAATAATCTTCTACATTCAGTTTACTGAAAGTATATGGAATTCTGTTGGTATCAATCTTTGAATAAAAAGTCAGCTCATTGATCAGATGATCCATCTCATTCGTCTTATTATAAATAGTCTTCACATAACGGTCTATTTTCTCCGGCGTATCCGCTACGCCGTCCATAATCCCCTCTACATATCCCTTTACCGCTGTGATCGGCGTCTTAAGATCATGAGAAATATTGCTGATAAGTTCTTTATTTTCTTTATCCATAAGAACTTTCTCTTCTGCTGATTCCTTCAGCCGCTTTCTCATCTCCTCAAAATCCCGGCAAAGTTCCGAAAACTCATCGTCACCATCTACTTCCAGAACAAAATCAAGATTTCCCTCTTTGATATTCTGAGTGGCTTTCTTTAATTTAACCAGCGGTGTGGCAATACTTCTGTAAATCCATAATCCAATAGATAAAGCTGTGAATACTAATATTACCGTCGCAGTAAACAGCAGATCTTTTGCAATAATCCTTACCTGTGTCTGGCTGTGGGTGGATTCCCCTACTGAAATATCATACACCACTTCCGAAGAATCCTTTGTCTGCTGTGCAAACTTTGTATGACCTAATCCGTACAAAGTTGCCGAAAATAAAAGCAGAGGAACCAGAATACTCATACCGAATCCAACTATAATCCTTGTTTTTAACTTCATCCCGATCATCCTTTATCTGTTGATTTATAAGGTTTCTATAATTTTGCCCTCTGCAAGCATTATATCATAAAGTCTGTTTTACATATCTAAATTTTCTATAAAAAGAACAGGAATCATCTGTCCTGTTCTTTCAGATAATTCCTGTTTTATCCCATTGCACTGCAATTTTTGTGATATTCTGTAATTATTCAGCATTCCACTGTCTGTGCAAGTACTGAACAGTTACGATTTTCTTATTTAAGCAAGGTATTTCTTAAGGTCATCAACTTTGTCCAGATGCTCCCATGGAAGGTCTACATCCGTACGTCCGAAATGTCCATAAGCAGCTGTCTGTCTGTAAATCGGTCTTCTCAGATCAAGCATCTTGATAATTCCCGCCGGGCGAAGGTCAAAGTTCTCACGAATGATCTCAACCAGCTTTGTATCAGAAAGTTTACCGGTTCCGAATGTTTCTACGTGGATAGATGTCGGATGAGCAACACCGATCGCATAGGAAAGCTGAATCTCACATTTATCTGCAAGACCTGCTGCAACAATATTTTTTGCAACATAACGTGCAGCATACGCTGCGGAACGGTCTACCTTTGTACAGTCTTTACCGGAGAAAGCACCGCCGCCATGACGTCCGGTTCCACCGTAAGTATCAACGATGATCTTACGTCCGGTAAGTCCGCTGTCACCATGAGGTCCGCCGATCACGAAACGTCCTGTTGGGTTGATGAAATATTTTGTGTTCTCATCTACCATATCTGCCGGAATGATCTCATCGAAAACGTATTTCTTAATGTCCTCATGGATCTGCTCCTGAGTTACATCCGGATCATGCTGTGTAGAGCATACTACTGCATCGATACGGATTGGTTTTCCGGCTTCATCATATTCTACAGTAACCTGTGTTTTTCCGTCCGGTCTTAAATATTTTAATGTACCGTCTTTACGGATCTTCGTTAACTGACGTGCAAGTTTGTGTGCCATGTTGATGGCATATGGCATATACTCTTCTGTCTCATTGGAAGCATAACCAAACTGGATACCCTGGTCACCTGCTCCGATAGCATCAATTTCATCTTCACCCATTTTTGCTTCAAGAGCTTTATCTACGCCAAGAGCGATATCAGCAGACTGTTCATCGATTGCTGTGATAACTGCACATGTATCAGCATCAAATCCATATTTTCCACGTGTATATCCGATTTCGCGGATAGTATCTCTTACGATTTTCTGAATATCAACATATGCATTTGTTGTAATCTCACCCATAACAAGTACAAGACCTGTAGTTGTAGCAGTTTCACATGCAACACGACTCATAGGATCTTTTTCCATAAGAGCGTCAAGAATAGCATCGGAAATAGCATCACACATTTTATCCGGATGGCCTTCAGTTACAGATTCAGAAGTAAATAAAATTTTCTCCATTGTGTTCTCCTTTTTTATTCATTTACAATTGTTTCCCGACCGCAGAATAACCCACAGCCATTTATGTACTGTATCAACAGATTATTTCTCTCCGCTGATACTTTTCCGTTAACAAAAAGAAACAGCCCGAAGTAATCGGACTGTCTGATTATCTCAACAATCCTCTTATTGTTCGATCACTCGCTCAGGTTGGCACCTTCCTACACAAACAGGGGTTGCCGTGGCTTCGCAGATCCTTTGTATCTCCACCACTCTGAATAAAAGGCTATTACTAATTATTAACTTGCATTAATTAAGATTGCTGCATATCATACAATATACTTAACCCTTACAAATGTCAAGTAATTTTTTGGTATTTTTTATCATCCCACCCTGAGACGGAATTTCTGGATTTCTTTCTCATTGGATACTCTCTCAATCTCAGCACCGAGAGATCTCAGCTTATCTTCAAAATTCTCGTATCCTCTCTGGATATATACGATATCATCAACAACTGTGATTCCATCTGCTGCAAGACCTGCGATCACCAGGGCTGCACCTGCACGCAGATCCGGTGCACTTACTCTCGCACCTGTAAGCTTCTTCACACCATCAATAATTGCTGAATTTCCCTCAACTTTGATGTTTGCTCCCATACGTGAAAGTTCGTCCGCATACTTGAATCTGTTCTCAAAAATACTCTCTGTTACAATACTGGTTCCCTCTGCAAGTGCCAGAGTTACAGCAATCTGTGGCTGCATATCTGTAGGATATCCGGGATATGGAAGAGTCTTTACATGAGTACGGTGAAGTCTCTTTGGTGCACGTACACGAACTGCATCATCAAATTCCTCAACCTCACATCCAATTTCTTCAAGTTTAGCCGTAGTTGCTTCCAGATGCTTCGGAATTACATTCTTAACTGTTACATCTCCGCCTGTTGCTGCCGCAGCAAACATAAATGTACCTGCCTCGATCTGATCCGGAATAATAGAATACTCTGTACGGTGGAGCTTCTCCACACCTTTAATACGGATCACATCTGTACCTGCACCTTTAATATTTGCCCCCATACTGTTCAGGAAGTTGGCAACGTCAACTACATGCGGTTCTCTTGCGGCATTTTCCAAAATAGTACGTCCCGGAGCCAATGAGGCTGCCATCATAATATTGATCGTTGCACCTACAGAGACAACGTCAAGGAAAATATGGCTTCCATGAAGTTCATCTGCTTTCGCAACAATTGCTCCATGCATGATATCTACATCTGCACCAAGCGCTCTGAATCCCTTCAGATGCTGGTCGATCGGACGGCTTCCGATGTTGCATCCACCTGGAAGCGGTACCTCTGCATGTTTATACTTACCAAGAAGTGCTCCCAGCAGATAGTAGGAAGCTCTGATCTTCTTGATATATTCATAATCAACACTTACATCTCCAATTGTAGATCCGTTAATCTTCACAGTAGATTTATCAATACGGTCTACCTGTGCTCCAATACCAGCGATCGCTTCAAGCAATACATTGATATCCCTTACATCCGGCAAATTCTCTATCAGAATCGTCTCATCAGTCATTATGGCTGCTGCAAGAATAGCAAGTGCCGCATTCTTGGCACCGGCAATCTCAACTTCACCGACTAAAGGGTTGCCTCCTTTTATAACATACTGTTCCATATCACACCTCTTATTTATTTTCACTCCATGAGCAGAATTAATGGTCACTGTTCACTCTGTTTTTCGTTTTCTGCGAACATGTAACTTCTGTTTCAAATGCATATATGTTTATACTAAACGATCATCCTATTTTAAAGTCAGTTGTATATTATATCATATATTTATCATTTGTAAACAAAAATTATTTACCACTGTCCTTTTCCCGAGCTGTAATAATCACTTTCCCTGCTCTTTGATATGTATTATCTCCAGAATTGCCCGAAGACTTTCATCCAAATCTTTCCCCTCTTCATCAATGGTAATATCTGCATATTTCTCGTACAGAGGTACACGTTCCTCATACAGATCTTTCAGGCTCTGACCGTCCTTTAACAGAACTCCGCGGCCTTTCAGATTTCCCAGTCTTTTGGATAAAGATTCCAGTGATAATTTAAGATATATAACCTTACCTATGGACTTCAGATGTTCCATTGCCTCATCACAGTAAATAACACTTCCGCCGGGTGCAATGACCGTATCTGTCACATGAATGTCTGCATTAACCTGATTTTCAATTTCCTTAAATTTTTCCGGTCCGTCCTGCTCTATGATCTCTGAAAGCTTTCTTTTCTCCTGTTTCTGTATCAGAAGATCCGAATCCAGAAATTCATATCTCAATGCTTTTGCAAGAATAACTCCTATTGTACTTTTCCCTGAACCAGGCATTCCTATTAATGTCACATTATTCATGTTTATGTCCTTTCATTTTATCATACATTGTCTGCGTCTGCAAATTGCGGATTACTGTTTCTTTTTTCCGGATTTTTTCTTCTTTTTTTTAACGCTGTATCCAAATGTTCCCAGTTTTTTACCAATTCCCAGATATTCACCATGAGAATACACCAGAGGTTTCGCATCATTCAGATGAAATTTCTTCTTCTCGTCCATATACTGCGGATCAGCATGAACTGCAAGCACATCCGCCAGAAACATATGGTGGGAACCCAATTCCAGAACCTGCCTTACTTTGCATTCAATACTCACCGGAGATTCTGCGATCATGGGAACTTTCACAAAATCCGCCTTCTCTTTGGTAAGCTTCATTTCTTTAAATTTATCAACATCCCTGCCGGAACGGACTCCACAGTAATCCGTTGCATATGCCAGTTTCTCTGTTGTCAGATTTATTACAAATTCTCCCGTCTTTCTGAGCATATCATAGGAAAAACGGGATGGTCGCACAGAAATAGACACCATCGGCGGATTCGTGCAGACAGTTCCTGCCCATGCAACTGTAATAATATTGTCATTCCCCTCTCCGTCAGAAACACTTACCATAACTGCCGGAAGTGGATAAAGCATATTTCCTGCTTTCCAGGTTTCTTTTTCCATTTCTTATTATCCTCAGCTATTCTGTCTGCTGCCATCAGTTGTAATCGTTCTGTCCGGCCTGTGCAGCTTCCATAAGTGCCGGAATCAGCTGTTTCTTACGTGAAACAACGCCTTTCAGATCAAATACACCATCCTTTGGCTCCATATGGAAAGCAATACGTGCCATTTCCTCACTTCCCTCACCATAATAGAGAAGCTCTGTAGATTCCTCAATAATATTGGTAAGCATAAAGAATACGCGGGTAACACCATGACGGCCACACTCGCTGACCATAAACGGAACCAGACGCTCTTTGATTTCTGCCAGCTCATCGCTGTCCATGGAACTGATCTGTCCAACACCAAAGTTGATCTCATCCTCAGCAATAAATTTCTTATAATCCTGATAGAAAATTTCTTCCGGTGATTTGTCTTTCAGGTTACTTCCTGCTTTAAACATCTCTTTTGCAAACTGCTCAATATTGATTCCTGCAATAAGTGCCAGCGCACCTGCAGCCATCTTGTCAGATAATGTGCAGGTAGGTGAACGGAACATCAGTGTATCTGAAATAATCGCAGCACAGAGAAGCCCCGCAATACTCGGTGAAATCTCAAGTTTCTGCTCCCCATACATTTCATACAGAATCGTTGCTGTACATCCGACCGGCTGATTTCTGAAAGAAATCGGTACCATAGTTTCCAGAGAACCCAGTTTATGATGGTCGATAATCTCCACGATTTCAGCTTTATCGATATTGTCAACTGCCTGATCTTTCTCATTATGGTCCACAAGTGCTACTTTTTTCCTGTGCATATCCAGGAAATTTCTTCGGGAAATTGTTCCGATACATTTTCCCTTTTTGTTAATTACAGGGAACGCACGATGACGGTGTTTGATCATCTCATTCTGAATATCATCCGTAAAATCCTCTGTATTAAAAGTAACCAGATTATCTGTTTTCATAATATACCGTACAGGAATACTCTGGTTGATCAGTCTTGCGATCGTAAATGTATCATACGGAGACATAATAATTACAATTTCTCTCTCATGAGCAAGCTTTATCACCTTTTCGCTGACTTCAATTCCCATACCAACGATAATACAGCTAACATTCTGCGCAATCGCCTGAAGATGATCCTCTTCTCTGTCTCCCATGATTATCAGGTCATCCGGTTCAATATAGGCTTTGAGCATTTCCGGATTTGCAGTTCCCACCAGAACTTTTCCTTTTGTAAAATATCCATGCTCATTTCCCTCTACTACGGTACCTGCAATTGTCTCGGCAATTCTTCTGTACTGTGTCTTCGCTCTTGACAGCAGATAACTGTCCGTTGTATCCATATAAGTCTTAGCAATATCACCGATTGTGATCAGACCTTCCAGCTGTCCTTCTCTGTCTCTGATCGGAAGAGATACGATACTTTTCTCCATCATCAGATCCCATGCATTTTTCAGGGACATACTCTTATCAGCTTCCGGACTCATACGGATATCCATATCTTTTATCTGTGTTCCAATGTTAGACAGATATCCCGGCGGCTGCATGCCGAAACGATTTAACACATATTCTGTCTCTTCATTGATCTGTCCTGCACGCTTTGGAATGTATTTCACCTTCTGAGAAGTCCTGTTTTTGATGTCCGCATAGGCAATTGCTGAACAGATGGAATCCGTATCCGGATTCTTGTGACCTATTACAAATATTTTTTCCTGATTTCTCATACAGATTCTAACCTCAATTATCTAATTTAATGTTTGCAAAAAGTGCGCCAAGAGATGTGGAAGCCTCTTCCTTTGAATCTGGAAGCTCGATCACTTCCTCCTCAATTTCCTTAGCCATCATATCTGTTGCCTCTTTGATGCTCAGACTTAATTTTCCATCTTTGACAGCAGTTACTTTTACCTTTACTTTATCTCCAACTGTCAGAACTTCTGATGGTTTCTTAATTCTCTTCTCACAGATCTGTGAAATATGAACCAGACCTGACAGACCATTTCCCAGATCTACGAATGCACCATATGGCTGTAAGCTCTCAACAACACCTTCTGTTACAAGTCCGACCTGCACATTGGAGATTTTTGTTTTTCTCTCCTCTTCTGCTTTTTCTCTTAATATTTCCTTTGCAGAGAAAATTAATCTTCCTTTTTCTTTATCAATATCGAAAACCTGAACCTGGATTGGTTTGTTCAGATATTCGTTTGTATCCTCCACATAATTCAGGGCAAGCTTTGAGGCGGGAATAAATCCACGTACACCTTCTACATAGGCGATCACGCCGCCATTTACAATGCCTTTTACCACCACATCAATTACTTCTTTTGAATCCTTTAATTCTTTCAGCTTATCCCATGCAAGCACATCTGCTGCTTCTGTTCTGGACAACAGAATATTTCCATTTCCATCGTCTTTACTCACAACAGTCGCAGAAACTTCATCTCCCACATTCACCTGTTCCTTTAAAGAAAATCCCGGTTCTCTGCTGTAATCCTCTGCCGGAATAATGCCTTCCGCATAATACTTCAGATCTACCACAACTTCTTTTTCATCTACACTGATGACAGTTCCTGTAAGAATATCCCCTTCTTCAATTTTCTTAAAAGAGGCTTCCAGTTCTGTTTCGTAATCTTTCATTGATTCAGCCATTATCTGTTTTCTCCTTTACCTGGAATAAATGTAACTCTTCTCCATCTGTTACAGGATACTGAACAGTTACAAATAAAGTATATCATGTCAGCTATTTTCAAACATTATAACACAATCACTTTAATAATGGAAATCTGAATTTTCATACAGATAGTTCACACAAACGGATATTTATATGTTACAATAATATCATCAACCAACTATAGCAAATCTATAAACAAGTCCCCTGTGAGATTACAAAAATCAACGGGGAACTGCCTGTATCAGGAAAGGATATTATTATACATGAATTATGATTCTGTCCCCTTGAGGGATTTTAAAGAACTGAATGACTGGGAGACAGTTATTTTTGTCTATCAGTCTGCCCTTAAACAGGTAGAAACAAAGATTGATATTCTAAACGGTGAATTTCAGCACAGACATAAATACAATCCAATCGAACATGTAAAATCCAGAATCAAAACTCCGGAAAGCATTGTAAAAAAACTGAAACGACATGGATATGAATCCAGTATCGAGAACATGGTACGCTATGTAAATGACATCGCAGGAATCCGTATCAGCTGTTCCTTTACATCTGATATCTATCTGATCGCAGATATGATTTCCAAACAAAATGACCTGACGATCCTTGCAAGACGTGATTATATGAAAAATCCTAAAAAGAGCGGTTACCGCAGTTATCATATGCTGGTTACCACACCGGTCTTTCTCTCCGACAGTATCATTGATACCAAAGTAGAGATTCAGATCCGCACAGTTGCACAGGATTTCTGGGCGACTCTGGAGCATAAGATGCATTACAAATTTGAGGGAGACGGACCTGACTATATCACAAAAGAATTAAGAGAATGTGCGCGATATGTAGCAGAACTGGATACCCGCATGGAAGAACTCAATAATGAAATCCAGAAATATGGAAAATTATCAGATAAAAAATAAAAAATCCCCGTAAAACGAGGAGTGCCCCGGCAGTGGTTTACCGGGGCTATTATTATGAAAAAAATTTATGTGTAATGATAACACATTACAACGTCTTTCGTAGGTTCTTTCGAACTATCTATATAGTAGCAATCATTTATGAACAAATTATGAACTCGCAGTTAACTTTTCGTTTATTTGCACAATTATTTTATATTTTTTAATATTTTTTTATAGAATTACCACATATTTATAGTTCTTGTTTTATTTTATGCTTGTCTATCTTGTATATCTCCCATAATCTTCCATAACTATTTCGTCTTTTCACAGTTACGATTTGAGAATGAGCAGATTTTACTCAAAAAGACTCTTTGCAAAATCAGCCAGTTTATGCAGGATTCCTTTTACCTCTTCTTTACCAATCCCCATTTCTTCCAGTTTATCATATGCCTTCGTCACAGCACTCCTGAGCTGTTCCTCATCAATATCAGAATCCTTGATCTGTTTAACGATCTTTATGATTCTGTTCTCTTCTTCCTCCGAAAGGCTAACTCCTGCAGTACTCTCCGCAGTCTGGATCAGCGATCTGATCTGATCATCTGAAATATCCTGTTTTGCTGCCTCATTTTTCACATACATAATGATATCAACTACTTTGTCCGGATCTGATACAAGAGAATCAATCTCATTATCAGAAATAATCTCCTGTACAGATTCCGAAGTATCTGCTGCCATCACCGGTACTGCCGGTGTCGTACATGTAATTGCTGCCGCAATAATAAGTATTCCTGCTTTTTTTATTCTCATGATTTAATTACCTCCATACTTTTGCCAGTCAATAATAAGTCTCTGTCTTTTCACTGTCAGCAGATTACAGACAATGAACAGGCATTTTCATTTACCGGCTCATTATATCAGAAATCTTATGCCTTCTGTAAAATAAATATCCCAATTTCTGTCTTCATAATTCCTTCGACATTTGTTCAAATTTTTTTCACATCTTAAACACGATTTTCTCATAATTGCAGGATATACTAAAGCTATAAAAATAATAAAGCCAACGTTATTTTTATAAAATTTCTTTTTCATATGTTGATTGCCGGAAGAGGCAATTAACTCTCCTTCCTTTTAAAAAATAAATTTGAACGTAATATAAAAAGCATCCGCTTAGCCACCGGATGCTTTTTATATTTATCTTTTTATAAAATTTCTGTAAATGCATTTGCCAGCTGTGCAAACTGTGCCAGTGTCAGTGCTTCTCCTCTGACACTCAGGGAAAGTCCACACATCCCCAACGCCTGCTCAATCTGTTCTTTAGAAAATGGTATCTCCTGTGAATTCTTCAGACCATTCACCAGTGTCTTCCTTCTCTGGTTAAAAGATGCTCTGATAATACGAAACATCAGCTTCTCATTCTTTACCTCAACCGGCGGTTTTTCATATCGTTCCAGTCTGATCACCGCACTTCCCACTTTAGGTCTTGGCATAAAACAGTTGGGCGGTACATTTGCCACGATCTTTGGTTTCGCATAATATTGCACAGCCAGTGAAAGCGCCCCGTAATCTTTTGTTCCGGGTCCTACCTGCATTCTGTCCGCAACTTCTTTCTGTACCATAATAGTAATAGAATCAACAGGAACCTGATTCTCAAACAATCCCATGATGATCGGGGTAGTAATGTAATATGGCAGATTGGCAACAACCTTGATCGGACGCCCCTGATTTTTTTCCAGTGCAAGCTGGCGGATGTCTACTTTGAGGATGTCGTTGTTGATGACTGTCACATTATCCCAATCTTTCAGAGTGTCGTCCAGAATAGGAAGCAGTGTTTTATCAATCTCAACTGCTGCCACTTCCCTTGCTGCTTCAGCCAGATACTGTGTCATGGTTCCGATTCCCGGTCCAATCTCCAATACAAAATCATCCTTTGTGATCTGTGCAGAATCTATAATCTTATCCAGAACATGAGTATCGATCAGAAAGTTCTGACCAAACCTTTTCTGGAATGCAAAATTATACTTCTGAAGCACTTCTATGGTATACTTTGGATCTCCTAGATACGGTCTGGGCATAATCTTTACTCCTTTTTCTTTATTACCTGTAACTGTACAAATACGCATTATTTAGTAAAATCTTTCTCGTACAGAACAATATATCCATCTCTGTCTATACGTTTCTTAGATACATTTCGTTTAAATTTACGGATTCCTCCCTGTGATTTTGCAATCGCAGCATCTATCAGTTCTTTTACTGCGCCAACATTCATAGGAGAATCCTCTTTCTGGTTAATTCCAATCAGATTATACAGCGCAAGCATTCCCATCTGATCAATAGCATAACCATTCTCTTTTGTATAAACCCTTGCAAAATTGACAAGTTCATCATTGGTAAATACAGGAATATTGATCATTGAAGTAAACTTCTTTGCGAATTTCGGATATCTGGCAATCAGTTTTCGCATACCAATCTTCTCATCTTCCACGATTACTGTAAGTCCGTCTGTGTTAACTTCCATGGCTTTGTCAAGCATCTCTACTGTTTCCGGTGTCAGCTGATTTGCATTTTCGATCACAAGAAAGCCACCTGCCAGCTTTGAAAAAATCTTATAAATATTTTTTCCGTTGATCTGATCTGCAAAAACATATGCTACTTTTGACGCTTCCAGATTCAGTTCTTTACAGATTGCCGGAATCAGGCCTGAGATCAGTCTGGTCTTTCCGCATTCCTTACCGCCCATCACAATAATATTTCCAGTTTTAGAAGTCTTGTCTGCTGCAGCCATCTGTACATCATATAAAGTATCCACAAGCTGCTCTTTCATACCCGGAACCTTTACAAAATATGTAAATAACTGCTTCTCATCATCTGTAAGTTCTTTTTCTCTTGGTACAATATCCCTTGGATCTGCTCCATTTTCCGGCTGGATAGATTCTATAAAACGTTCCAGCTCCTCTTCTTCTGTCAGGGGTTGGGCTTCTTCCGTTCCCTCTGTATCATCTTCCGGATTCAGATCTGTATTCCCCATCGGTCCATGGAGAAATTCCTCTTCAGCTCTTCTGAGATCTTCTTCTGTAACCTCATCTTCTTCTTCAGCTTCTTCTATTTCCGGCTGCACCGGTATTTCCTTTTTCGGTTCTTCATCCGGCTTTGGATCAGCAACCTTTATATCTTGTATATCTCCGCTGAGGAAATCCGGTTCTTCCAGTTCCTCTGAAATATCATGGGCTTTTATTTCTTTATCATCAACATCAGTTTCTGAACTTTCTTCCTGTACTTCTTCTGTTTTTGACTCTTCTTCCTTCGGAATCTCAATTCCCTGCGCACTGGCAGCAGCAAGGATCGTATCCTCCAGATTCAACTCTTTCCCTTCCAGATCAAAAGAATCCATATTCAGTTTCGTCTCAGCAACTTCCTCAACTTTCGGCGGTTTGCTCAGTTCCATATTTTTCATGGATGCCGGAATATTTAATTCAGGCATCTTAATTGCAGCCATGGGTTCTGCCCCCGGTTTTTCAGGTTCTGCCTCCAATTCCGGAACATTTTCAGGTTCTTTCTGTGACGCATCACTCTTTATGATTTCTTCCGGAATCTCATCTTCCCTGGTGATACCGGCCTCGTTAACCATATCCATGGATTCTTCCGGAAACTCTTCTTTCTCTTCCTGAGTCTTACCTCCAAAGACATCCCTGATCCCCTTTGAAATCTTTTCCTGAATGCCTTCCATGCTGACCTGAACTTCCGGCTCATTGTTTTCTGTCGTTTCTTCCACTTCTTCAGCTTCAGGCTCTTCCTGCGCTTTTACTTCTGTTTCCGTTTTTTTCTTCTCCAGTTCTTTCGCCTGCTCTGGTGTAAGAAGTTTCGGAACAAACTGTTTCTCAAATTTTGCTTTCTCAGCACCTGTCAGCTCACCCATTCTCATTTTAAGATCATAGGCTTTCATAACATATTTGCCTTCACTGAACCAGAGAATGATTTCATTGCATAAATCCAGACATTTCTGTTTTTCTCCTGCTTTGTAATACAGGGCTGCCAGTTCATATGACCATTTCTCTGTAAATTCCTGTTCTTTATACTCTTCCAGGATTCTGATCTGCTCATTTAATGAAGAATTTTTTGCCCTTGCAATCTTGTACTGCAGAATATATTGTGTACTGTCATTCGAAGCCACCTGCTTATACTCTTCAAAAAATTCTTCTGCTTCATTGATATCATCCATTCGCAGAGAGATCTCAATCAGACGGTAAAGAATATTTTTTCCAATAGATGCCTTATGATATGCAAGAAGGAAAATCTCCTTACTGTCCTCATATCTTCCGTTTGCTGCATATATTTCACCGACAACACATAAGGTGCGGACATTTTTGACGCGTCTCCAGTCTATGCTGTCTACAATGTTCATGGCACCTTTATAATCTTTGTCCTGAACCAGCTTATTAATCTCTTCAAGTTTTATCCGAAATTCTTCTTTATCCAATGCATTCACCAACTTTCCATAATTACGCTCAGTGTATCATAAGCCCGTACCCTTGTCAAAAGATTGTTTCTTCTTACACAGGCTGTGATACTGTTCCCTGAACTACCTGAAATACCTTATTTATCTGAAACTGATGACTGATAAAATCATCCAGCCCTGTACATGTTATCAATGTCTGGATATCACTGATACTGTCCAGAAGATAATTCTGCCTGCTGCTGTCCAGCTCGGACAGAACATCATCCAAAAGCAGAACCGGTGTGTCTTTTATTTTTCTCTTTACTATATATATTTCTGATAATTTAAGTGAAAGTGCCGCTGTCCTCTGCTGTCCCTGAGAACCGTATTTCCTGATATCAATCCCATTTGCCATTACACACAGGTCATCTCTGTGTGGGCCTGCGGATGTCAGTCTCATCCTCATATCTCTTTCTCTGTTGGCACAAATGGTACTTTCCAGTTTCTCTGCTGTACAGTCCGGTTCATAAATAACGTTCAGTTCTTCCAATCCCCCTGTAAGATTACCATGTATTTTTCGAACCGTTTCATTTAGTTCTTTAATAAATTCACTGCGCTTGTCAATAATCTTCCGTCCATATTCAGCCATCTGTATATCCCAGATATCCAGTGTATCTTTAAGTGAAGGCTGAACACTGAGATCCTTCAGCAATTTATTTCTCTGATTTACAATATGGTTATATGAAGCCAGATCTGTAAGATATATTTTATCTAACTGGCACAGTTCCAGATCAAGAAATCTCCTTCTCTCACCCGGACCATTTTTTATAATATTCAGATCCTCAGGAGAAAAAAACACCAGATTAACTACTCCGAAAAGCTCACTGGCCTTCCGGATAGGAAGACCATTGATCGCAACGCCTTTTGCTTTATTCTTTTTAAGATGCATATCAATCCTGTAGGAAAGCTCATCTCTTTTTACCATCATCCTGATATGAGATTCATCCTTTCCAAACTGAATCATATCCTTATCTCTGCTTCCTTTATGCGATTTTGTAGTTCCGCAAAGATAAAGTGCCTCCAGGATATTGGTCTTTCCCTGAGCGTTATTGCCGTAAAATATATTCGTCCCCTGTGCCAGATCGAGTTCCAGAGAATCATAATTTCTGAAATTTTTTAACTGAACAGATTCAATATACATTTATTCACCTGATCACTTTAATTTCTTTTCCATCATAAGAAACGATGTCACCTTCATAAACCTTTCGGCCACGACGGTCATCTACCTCTCCGTTTACTTTTACCAGTCCGTCAGTGATCACATATTTCGCTTCAACCCCGTCCTGAACCATATCTGCAAGTTTCAGTAACTGTCCCAGTTTTATAAATTCATCTCTGATCTTAATTTCTTCCATTTTCATTTACTCCCTATCTTGCCTGATTCTGGTTGATATTTACAGGCAGAATCAAATATGTGTAATTTTCCTCGTCATCCCTGATAAAACATGGTGCTTTTGGATTTACGAGGTAGATACTGATTGTTTCATCATCGATTACTTTGAGTGCATCGATCAGAAATCTTGGATTAAAGCCAATAAGGATATCTTTGCCCTCTTTATCAATATCAATATTTTCATTCATGGAACCCATTGCAGAATCAATACGTAATTCCATAGAATTATCTGTAATTTCAATAATGATCGGTTTCTTTTCTCCTCTCTCTTACCAACAGAGTGGCTCTGTCGATACAGTCCAGAAATTCTTTTTTATTAATTTTAATTTTGGTTTCGTAATCGCTGGAAAGCATCTGATCAATACGGAAATATTCTCCATCGATTAATCTGGAAACAACAATAGTCTGGTCAAACTCAAATAAAATATGATTTTTTGAGAAATAAATATTTACAATATCATCAATTTCACCGGATAAAATCTTACTGATCTCATTAAGTGTTTTGCCAGGTACCACCACTTTGCGGTCAGCATAATCTTTTTTCAGTTCCATACGTCTGATCGCAATACGATGTCCATCGAGAGATACTATTTTCAGGTAGTTATTTTTGATTTCAAAAAGTTCACCGGTCATCAGCTTATTGGTTTCATTGGAGGCAATTGAGAAAATAGTCTGTCTAATCATCTCTTTTAATGTGAATTGAGAGATAGTAAGACTTTCTTCTTTCTCAATCAGTGGGAGATATGCAAAATCTTCTCCGGATTTACCAGGTATCGTGAATTTTGCTTTCTCACAGGTAATGGTGGCAGTAAGTTTCTCATCTGTTTTAATAGTTACCGTATTGTCTGGCAATCGACGAATGATTTCATAGAAAATTTTTGCATCCAGCGCAATAATTCCTTTTTCTTCAATGGTTCCATCAACAATTGTTTCTATACCGAGTTCCATATCATTAGTAGTAAATTTGATCTGGTTTGTAGTAGCATCAATCAGAATACATTCCAGAATTGGCATTGTTGTTTTAGAGGGAACTGCTTTCAGTGAGATGTTTACACTTTTGAGCAAGTTGATTTTCTGGCAAATGATTTTCATAATGTGTATAACTTCCTTTCTTGGGTGATGTGGTTTTTTATAGATAAATATATAAAAGGAATCCGTCGTCGCCGCCGTAGGGGATGTGAATATGTGAAAAACTCCATTGAAGGTTGATTTTTCAAGGAGTTCAGATATGGATAACTTCGTGTAAAGGTGTGCTTAAAGTATGTGTATAACTTGTGTATAACCGAAGCGCCAAAAAAGCGGCGAAAAGTTATACACACTTATACACATTCAATCAACATCTTATACACATGTTATACAGTCAGTTATCCTCATCCCTGTGGATTAATTTTTTTCTTTAAAGTTTCAATGGTGTTTTTAAGGTTTTCATCGTTGTTGATTTCTTTTTCAATTTTGTCGATGCCGTGCATAATGGTAGTATGATCACGATTTCCAAGACATTTTCCGATAGATTTCAGCGGAGTTGAGATGATTTCTCTGCATAAATACATGGCAATCTGGCGGGGGGTTACAATTTTGGAGTTACGCTTATTTCCACAGAGGTCATCCACTGTAACATCAAAATGTTCAGCAACCATGGAAATAATATAATCCGGCGTGATGACTTTCTTTTCATCAGGAGAAATAATATCCTTTAACGCCTGTTCGGCAAGTTCAAGTGTAACTTCCTTTTTTTCAAGTTTGGCAAAAGCCATCACCTTGTTGATCGCGCCTTCCAGTTCGCGGATATTGGATTTAATATTGTTTGCAATGTATTTGATTACTTCCTCGTTAATATCATATCCATCCATTTCTTCCTTCTTATGAAGAATTGCCATTCGGGTTTCGTAATCCGGCAGTGTGATATCTGCGATCAGGCCCCATTCAAATCGTGAACGGAAACGTTCTTCCAGGATTTCCATATCTTTTGGAGGTTTATCTGACGAAATAATAATCTGTTTTTTGGCACTGTGCAGGCTGTTAAAGGTATGGAAAAATTCTTCCTGTGTAGATTCCTTTCCTATAATAAACTGAATATCGTCGACAAGAAGAACATCAATGTTTCTGTATTTTTCACGAAATTTGGTCATTGCCGAGTTATTTCCATTACGGATTGTTTCGATCAGTTCGTTGGTAAACTCTTCACTGGTAACGTAAAGTACTTTGCTGTTTTCATCATGATCAATAATGAAATGAGCAATAGAATGCATCAGATGAGTTTTTCCCAGACCTGCACCGCCATAGATAAAGAGCGGATTGTATGTATCACCCGGGGATTCGGCAACTGCAAGAGCTGCTGCCTGGGCAAATTTATTATTGCTTCCGACTACAAAGGTATCAAAAGTGTATTTTGGATTCAAATGAGCTTCCTCGCAGCGTGCGTCCTGAGACTGCGCTTTTGGAGAAACTTCCTCTTTTTTCGGAACATCTTCCGGCAATATGAAATTGATGTCACAGTTTTCCATTCCGGTAACTTCACTGATCGTTACCTGAAGTGGAAGTTTATATTTTTTACTTATATAATTGAGACCTACCTGCTCTGAAGGCACGATAATAGTGACAACATTGTCAACTACTTCGTAAACAGTAAGTGGTTTTAGCCAGGTATTAAAAGAAACGTCGGACAGATCATGTTCTGTCTTGACGATTTGCAGGATTTCGTCCCATTTTTCCACAACTTTGTTCATTTTCTGGTTCTCCCGGTTCGTATTACTTCTATATTAAGTGTGTATTGATAATATTGAGTTTTCCACAAACTCTGACCGTATTCTTAAAAAAGACATAAATATCCTTATATATATTATAATAAAATGCCTGTTTTCGCAATGTATATTTGAGGGAAATGTGGAAAAAAGTTATCCCCACTTTTTATGTGGATTAGTGTGGATAACAGTGGAAAAGCCAATTCCGGTTACCATAATGTGACGTTATTCTTTTAAAAACGATAAAAAATGGGGATAATTTTATGCACAGTAAGAAAAGTAGAAATAAAAGCATTTTTTTGAAGATATGTGTAAAATAGACAGGAGAAAGTGGAAAGATATATAGGTATTCCACAAGTTATCCACAAGTTATCCACAAAATGTGGATAATATTACGTAAACCAATTATGTAATCCACAATGGCATAAAAAACCATTTAAATCTTTGTGTAAATAATACTTGACGAATCCACCCTTTATGAATATAATTGAAATGATGTTCTAATAAGTAAAGTTGGCGGGCAGGAGAGCTGTAGAATCCGGTGTCTGTCATACTTAAAAAGTTACAAAATTTAACATGGATAATAGATAAAGGAGGTGCTTTACCTATGAAAATGACATTTCAGCCAAAAAAGAGATCTAGAGCAAAAGTTCATGGTTTCAGAGCTCGTATGAGCACAAAGGGTGGTCGTAAAGTATTAGCTGCCAGAAGATTAAAAGGAAGAAAGCATTTATCAGCCTAAGAATAAGACCGCAATTATGTGGTCTTTTCTTCTCTTAAAAAAGAGATCAGGAAAGGGGATTCTATGCAAAGATCAGAGTCCTTAAAAAAAAATCAAGATTTTCAAAAAGTATACAGAAATGGAACATCAAAAGGTAATCGGTATCTGGTGATGTACGTACTGAAAAATCAGTACATGAAGAATCGTCTGGGAATATCAGTAAGTAAAAAAGTAGGGAATAGTGTGGTTCGCCACAGACTCACCAGATTGATAAGAGAGAGTTATCGGTTGAATGAAGCGGAATTTGAAAACAGTTTGGACATTGTAGTAGTTGCACGCCCACAGGCAAAGGACAGAACCTATCAAGAGATAGAGAGTGCGCTGATGCATCTGGCGGGAAAGCACTGCATAGCAGGTAAGAACAATGATAAAGAAGTTTCTGATCAGAATAATTAAACTCTATCAAAAGTATATATCACCGATGAAGAGAACAAAATGTCCTTATATTCCCACATGTTCTCAATATGGTTTAGAAGCAATCGAAAAATATGGTGCATTAAAGGGTGGTCTTCTTGCGGTATGGAGGATACTTCGCTGTAATCCTTTTTCCCACGGAGGCTATGACCCTGTACCGTAAAGACAGGAATGTACTTGAAAATTGAATATTGATCGATCGAAGGAACCTCCTGTCATTTATGGATTCTAGGAGGAAATGAACTTGGAAATGATTTTAGCGACAAAGAGCAGCACTCCTATCATTGGTCAGCTTGCGACCGTTATGGGATGGATCATGGATGGTATTTACAGATTGCTGAATATCTTTGGAATTCAGAATATCGGTCTTTGTATTGTCATCTTCAGTATCCTTATTTATGCTCTTATGACCCCACTGCAGATCAAACAGCAGAAATTCTCTAAGCTGAGTGCAATCATGCAGCCGGAACTTCAGAAAATTCAAAAGAAGTACAAGGGAAAAAACAACGATACTGCTGCAATGCAGAAAATGCAGGAGGAAACACAGGCTGTATATCAGAAATACGGCGTATCTCCTACAGGAAGCTGTGTACAGCTTGCAATCCAGTTCCCTATTTTGATGGCCTTATATCAGGTAATTTATAAAATTCCGGCATATGTAGGAAGTGTAAGGGATATCCTTGCATCTGCAGTTACCAGTATTACAGGTGTAAACGGATATACAGATATCCTTCAGCAGTTTATCACAGATAATAAGATGACAAGAGTTCAGCTTATTATGGATGGAAGTAAAGCTACAAGTAATTCAGTCACAGACTTTTTGTATGCATTATCACCTTCCCAGTGGAAAACACTTGCTGAGACAAGCCAGTTTGCAGGATTTACTGATACGCTGAACAGCACTGCAAAAGAGATTTCACATGTGCAGAATTTCTTTGGTCTGAATATCGCTGATCAGCCACTGACTTATATTAAAGCAGCTTTTGTAGGTGGATCTGCTCTTCTTGCTATCGTTGCGATTCTTATCCCGATTCTTGCGTGGGCTACACAGATGATCAACTTAAAACTGATGCCTCAGGCAGCACAGCAGAGCGGCGATTCACAGCAGGATGCAATGATGAACTCCATGAAGACAATGAATATGGTAATGCCGTTGATGTCAGCAGTATTCTGTTTCACATTCCCTGTAGGTCTTGGTATTTACTGGGTAGCAAGTGCTGCAGTAAGAAGTGTGCAGCAGGTTGTTATCAATAAAAAGATGGATAAGATCCAGATTGAAGACCTGATCAGTGAGAATATGAAGAAGATGGAAAAGAAGCGTGAGAAAGCGGGACTTCCACCTCAGAAGATTACAAATCAGGCCCATCAGAGCGCCAAGAATATCAATAAGATTGAAAAAGGCAGCAGCAATACAAATGTTGAGACAAGAGCCAAGAAGGTTGAAGAAGCTTACAAAGACGCTGCGAATGCAAAACCTGGCAGCATTACTGCAAAGGCCAATCTGGTAAAAGCATTTGATGAGCGTAATAAGAAGAAGTAGTCAGGAACGGAGGGGTTGGCATGGAGGATTATATCCAGTTTTCAGCGAAAACAAAGAGTGAAGCAATTACAAAAGCATGTATCGAGCTTGGCGTATCCAGTGACCAGCTTGAGATTCAGGTAATAAGTGAAGGCAGCAACGGATTTTTCGGAATCGGAAGCAAGCCTGCAGTAATTAAGGTTCGTAAGATTGAGTCGGTTTCTGAGGAAGAAGAAATGAAGGAGATCGTAGAGACAGTGAAACTCGATTCCTTCAAAGAGGAAGCCCCGGTTCAGGAAGAAAAGAAAACGGAAGCTATAAAACCGGTAAAGAAAGAAATCAAAGAGCCGAAAGCTGTTTCTGAGAAACCAAGACAGCCAAAACCTGTAAAGGAAAGGGCTGCAAAAGAAAAACAGCCGAGAGAATTCAGAGAGCCAAAAGAGAAACAAGTCAGAGAAAAGACGACTAAACCGGTAAAGCCTGTTGAGATCCTTACAGATCCGGAAGAGATTAAAGAAGTAGAAAACAGAGCAAAGGTATTCCTTCGTGATGTATTTGCGTCCATGAATCTTGGAGAAGTAGAGATTACATCTGAATATAACACAACGGACGGAAGTCTGGAAGTTGACTTTGAAGGCGAAGATATGGGAATCCTTATCGGCAAGAGAGGCCAGACTCTGGATTCTCTTCAGTATCTGACGAGTCTTGTGGTAAATAAAGGTAAATCAAATTACATTCGTGTAAAACTTGATACAGAAGATTACCGCAAGCGCCGTAAAGAAACTCTTGAGAACCTTGCAAGAGGTATTGCTTATAAAGTAAGAAAAACCCGCAAGCCGGTTATTCTTGAGCCAATGAATCCTTATGAGAGAAGAATTATCCATTCTGCTCTTCAGGGAAATAAATTCGTTGAGACAGTCAGTGAGGGTGAAGAGCCTTACCGTCATGTAGTGGTAAAATTAAAAAGAAATTAATAATATGACTGCTTCATTGCAGATATGAAAAAAGAATGTTATTCTAGGTGAAAGCGTGAATAGCACGTAACTTTGCGTGTGTACTTTTGCCTGGAGTAACATTTTTATTTTACGGAAAGTCTTGTATATATACCAGAGAGATTACACACTTGCAGAAAAAAATGTTACTGTTCACTCCGTTCTCAGTAACGTAGCCAAAATTCATTCCAGATTGCCTGCGGCAATGGAATTTTGGCTTGTATGTCTCGGGATTTTGGCATATTCATGCCAAAACACCTCGCGGGATAGTGGTGTGTGAAAAGTAACGAAAAAATAACAGTAGTCAGTGTGATTTTCCTGTTATGTATATAAGATGACAGAATTATTGTAACAGTCTACTGTTCCGCAGGGGCGGAACTATTATAGAACAGGCAAGTGAGGAGAAAAAAATGGAAACAACAATCGCAGCAATTTCCACAGCCATGAGTGCGTCCGGAATCGGAATCATCCGTATCAGCGGCGAGAATGCCATGGATGTGATTTCCCGTATCTACAGATCAAAAGGCGGGAAGAAAAAAATAAAAGAAGTTCCGACTCATACCATTCATTATGGATATATTTATGATGGAGAGGAACTGATTGATGAGGTTCTGGTAATGATCATGCATGCACCGAGGACTTTTACAGGAGAAGATACAGTAGAAATAGACTGTCATGGTGGTGTATATGCTATGCAGAGGGTTTTGGATACAGTGCTGAAAAATGGTGCCGAAATTGCAGAACCAGGAGAATTTACCAAACGTGCCTTCCTGAACGGACGGATGGATCTATCCCAGGCAGAGGCTGTTATGGATGTTATACAGGCGAAAAATGAATATGCGCTTCGCAGTTCCATGGATCAGTTAAGAGGTTCTGTGCAGAAAGCAATCCGAGATATCAGAGAAAAGCTGATTTATCACATTGCATATATAGAATCGGCACTGGATGATCCGGAACATATCAGTCTGGATGGATATCCCCAGGAACTTCTGGAAGTTGTGGATAATGAACAGAAAGAAGTGAAGCGCCTGTTGAAAACTTCTTCTGACGGAAAGATGATCCAGGAGGGAATCCAGACAGTTATCCTTGGAAAACCAAATGCCGGAAAATCCTCACTGTTAAATCTTCTGATCGGAGAAAACCGGGCTATTGTGACAGATATTGCAGGAACGACCAGAGACATTCTGGAGGAATATATCACACTTCATGGAATATCTCTGAAGATTATTGATACAGCCGGAATCCGGGAAACAAAGGATATTGTGGAAAAAATAGGGGTAGACAGAGCCAGAGAAATGGCACAGAAAGCAGATCTGATTCTTTATGTAGTGGATTCTTCTGTTCCGCTTGATGAAAATGATGAAGAAATCATGGAAATGCTTACTGGAAAAAAGGCGATTATCCTGTATAATAAAACTGATCTTCAGCCGGAAATCCAGCCGGAAATCCTGGAAGAAAAAACAGGACATCCTGTAATTCCGATTTCTGCAAAAGAAGAAAAAGGCATTACAGAACTGGAAGAACAGATTAAAGATATGTTTTTTGGAGGAGAGATTTCCTTTAATGATGAGGTATATATTACAAATGCCCGTCATAAAGCAGCACTGGAAGAGGCTGACAGAAGCCTTGATCTGGTCAGAAACAGTATCGAAATGGGAATGCCGGAAGATTTCTTTTCTATAGATCTTATGAATGCATATGAAAATCTGGGTAAAATCCTCGGAGAGTCTGTTGGTGAAGATCTGGTAAATGAGATATTCAGCAAGTTTTGCATGGGTAAATAAAAATCAAAAAATCGCCTTCGGCGATTTTTGAAAGAATAGAATGAGCAGTTGTAAAATAAAAGGAGACAAAATGAGAACGTTAGTAGAAGATTATGATATTGTTGTAGTCGGTGCCGGTCATGCCGGATGTGAAGCAGCACTTGCGGGCGCGCGCCTGGGCCTGAATACAGTGATGTTTACTGTAAGTGTAGACAGTATCGCATTAATGCCATGTAACCCGAACGTAGGTGGCAGTTCCAAAGGCCATCTGGTAAGAGAGCTTGATGCCCTGGGCGGTGAAATGGGAAAAAATATTGACAAGACCTTTATCCAGTCCAAAATGCTTAACTGTTCCAAAGGACCTGCAGTGCACTCCTTACGTGCGCAGGCTGACAAACAGGCATACAGCAATGAAATGAGAAAAACGCTTGAAAATACACCTAATCTGACTATTAAACAGGGAGAAGTAACAAAACTTCTGGTCGAGGACGGAAAGATTACAGGGGTAAAAACATATTCCGGTGCAACTTATAACTGTAAAGCTGTGGTCCTCTGTACAGGAACTTATTTAAAAGCAAGATGTATTTACGGTGATGTAAGTAATTATACAGGACCAAACGGACTGCAGGCAGCCAACTACCTGACTGATTCTCTGAAAGAGCTGGGAATTGAAATGTTCCGTTTTAAAACAGGAACACCTGCCCGTATTGCCGGAAATACAATTGACTACAGTAAAATGGAGGAACAGTTTGGAGATGAGAGAGTTGTACCATTTTCATTCTCAACTAATCCGGAAGATGTTCAGATAGAGCAGAAATCCTGCTGGCTGACATATACAAATGAGAAAACTCATGAGATCATTCGTGCAAACCTTGACCGTTCTCCATTGTATTCCGGTATGATCGAAGGAACCGGTCCGCGTTATTGCCCGTCAATTGAAGATAAAGTAGTCCGTTTTGCAGATAAGAATCGTCATCAGGTATTTATTGAGCCGGAAGGTCTCTATACAAATGAGATGTATATTGGTGGAATGTCCAGCTCTCTGCCGGAAGATGTGCAGGAAGAAATGTATCATTCCGTACCGGGACTGGAACATGCAAAAATCGTAAAAAATGCATATGCCATCGAATATGACTGTATTAATCCACGTCAGTTATATCCTACACTGGAATTTAAGAAAATCAAAGGACTGTTCAGCGGCGGTCAGTTTAACGGAAGCTCAGGGTATGAAGAAGCAGCGGCGCAGGGACTGATCGCAGGAATTAATGCTGCTCTGGAAGTTAAAGGTCAGGAACAGCTGATTCTTGACCGTTCTGAGGCTTATATTGGTGTTCTTATTGATGATCTGGTAACAAAAGAAAACCATGAGCCATACAGAATGATGACCAGCAGAGCGGAGTACAGATTACTTCTCCGACAGGATAATGCGGATCTGAGACTTCGTAAAAAGGGATATCAGGCAGGGCTCATCAGTGAAGAGGATTATCAGAAAATCCTTACGAAAGAAGAACAGATAAAAACAGAGATCAGCAGAGTAGAACATACAAATATCGGAGCAAACAAAGAGGTTCAGACCCTTCTGGAAAGCTATAACAGCACACCGCTGAAATCCGGAACCACTCTGGCAGAACTGATCCGCCGTCCGGAACTTTCTTATGAAGCAATCAAACCACTTGATAAAGAACGTCCGGAGCTGCCATGGGATGTACAGGAACAGGTTGACATTAACATCAAGTATGATGGATATATCCGCAGACAGTTAAAACAGGTAGAACAGTTTAAGAAACTGGAAGCAAAGAAAATCCCGACAGATATTGATTATGAGAAAGTTGGAAGTCTGAGAATCGAAGCACGTCAGAAACTGGAAGCATACAGACCGATTTCAATCGGACAGGCTTCCCGAATTTCAGGAGTTTCTCCTGCTGATATATCAGTTTTACTGGTGTATCTTTCCAGTACGAAATAATTAATATAATACGCTTTAATGTGCTTATAAAAACAAGAAATTGGCAAAAAATATTAAAATAGTACATAAAAGAGTAAAATAACGGACTATAAATAACAGATAAAATCATAAAAACACATAAAACAACCCTGTAAAATATACAAAAATAATAAATAAAGGTAGAAAAAGGAGAATAATACATGCCGTATAATCTGACGACATTGGAAAATGGATGCAGAGAACTGGGTATAGAGCTGAGCCAGAAGCAGAAAAATCAGTTTATCCAGTTTTATGAATTTCTGGTAGAAAAAAATAAGGTTATGAATCTGACAGGTATTACTGAGTTTGAGGAAGTTCTTACAAAGCACTTTCTTGACAGTCTTGCCTGTGTAAAAGCCATTGATATGACAAAAGTAAAAACAATTATGGACATCGGTACAGGTGCCGGATTTCCAGGTGTGCCTTTGAAAATTGCTTTTCCACATCTGGAGGCATGTCTGCTGGATTCTCTGAAAAAGAGGGTAAACTTCCTTGAGGAAAGTTTTGAGCTTCTTGGATTAGAAGGGATTAAGGCGATTCATGGAAGAGCAGAAGAGTATGCAAAAAATAAAGAGTATCGTGAGAAATATGATCTCTGTGTATCCAGGGCAGTATCAAACCTTGCAACTCTGTCAGAATATTGTCTTCCTTATGTAAAGATAGGAGGAACTTTCATTTCCTATAAATCAGGAACTGTACAGGAAGAGGCAGAAGAAGCAGAGAAAGCAATCAATATCCTCGGTGGTCAGGTGAAAGACATCACATACTTTAAATTGCCGGACTCCGAGATTGACCGATCCCTTGTCATTATAAATAAGAAAAAATCTACACCTGGAAAGTATCCGCGTAAAGCAGGAACACCATTAAAAGAACCATTGTCATAATAAATCTATGTATAGTTGTCTCATGAAATCTTCTGGCAAAAAATGCCGAGATTTCGGGACAGCTATTTTTTTCAAACAAACATCACAGAATAATCACACTTTTATCCTAATTTCATCACAACTTCATCATAAACTATTTTTATAGAGATGTCCTCGGGTTCCCCCATTCTCTGTTTCACCTGGGGACATTTTCTATATTTTATTTTGGCAAAAATTAAGAGGAGGAGAACACATTGATTGAAGTAAACAATCTGGTCAAACGATATGGTAACCATACGGCAGTTGACCACCTTTCCTTTAAAATAGAGAAAGGCAAAATCTATGGATTTCTGGGGCCAAACGGTGCAGGAAAATCCACTACAATGAATATGATAACCGGATACATCGCATCCACCGAAGGAACCGTCAAAATTGACGGACACGATATCCTCGAAGAACCGGAAGCGGCAAAGAAATGTATCGGTTATCTGCCTGAACAGCCGCCGGTCTATTTTGATATGACTGTCCTGGAATACATGAAATTTGTGGCAGATCTCAAGAAAATCCCAAAAGATAAAAAAGCAAACATGATCGAAGAAGTCATGGATATGGTAAAGATTTCAGACATGAGAAACCGTCTGATAAAGAACCTGTCAAAAGGTTACAGACAGAGAGTTGGTCTTGCTGAGGCGATTATGGGGTATCCGGAGGTGATCATCCTGGATGAGCCGACAGTAGGTCTTGACCCTAAACAGATTATTGAAATCCGAACCTTAATTAAAGAATTAAAAAAGAAACATACCGTTATTCTCAGCTCGCATATACTTTCTGAAGTAAGCGCGGTATGCGATTACGTGCTGATCATTTCTCATGGAAAACTGGTAGCAAGCGATACTCCTGAGAATCTTGGAAAACTTGCAGAAGGATCCAATACTCTGGAGATGCTTATTAAAGGTGAAAAAACACAGATCAGGCAGGCTCTCGAGGGAATCGAGGGAGTCAACAGCGTAACAATGGAAAAAGATGAGAAACAGAATCTCTGGAGTGTGAAAGTTTCAACAGAGGAGCAGAATGACATTCGGGAAGAAGTATTCTACAAAATGTCGGAGATTAACAGCCCAATCTATGAGATGAAGTCTAGGAAAGTATCACTGGAGGAAATCTTCCTTGAACTTACTGCATCTGATAAACCAATATCTGCAGACGAAGTCCCAAATACACCTGAAGATAAAGATACTGATGCCGGTAAATCAAACGAGACAAACGTAAAACAGACATCAGCAGAAATACCGGAAGAACAGAATAATGATAAAGGGGGAGAGAAATAACCATGACAGCTATATATAAAAGAGAGCTGAAAAGTTACCTGACATCCATGGTAGGATATTTATTTATCTTTTTCATTCTTGTACTGACAGGTATTTATTTTTCAGCATATCAGCTTTCAGCAGCATATCCGAAATTTGAATACACCTTAAGTGCAATTACCTTTGCATTCCTGATCGGAGTACCGATTTTGACTATGCGTGTACTTGCAGAGGAAAGAAAACAGAAAACAGATCAGCTGCTTCTGACAGCACCGGTTTCTGTGAGCGGTATTGTAATAGGTAAATATCTTGCACTGGTAACTGTATTTGCTGTTCCGATGGCAGTTATGTGTACTTATCCGCTGATTATGTCCAGGTTTGGCACAGTAGAGTTTGCATCTGCATATACAGCAGTCCTGGGATTCTTTCTCCTGGGATGTGCAAATATTGCAATCGGTGTATTTATGTCAGCATTAACTGAGAGCCAGGTAATTGCAGCGGTACTCACATTTGTTTTCTTATTTGCATTTTACATGATGAATGGTATTTCTTCATTCTTCTCTCAGACATCTATGTCGACATGCGTGACATTTGGGTTATTGATCCTGGCAGCAGCCATCATTATCTATACCATGATCAAGAATATTCTGATCTCAGCAGTGATCGGTGTGATCGGAGAAGTGGCACTGATTATTATTTATGTAGTAAAATCCAGTATTTTTGAGGGCGGTATTCAGAAAGTCCTGGATGTGTTTAATCTGAGCGGACACTTTGATAATTTTACAAGTAACATCTTTGATATAAAAGGAATTGTATATTTTCTTTCTGTGATCGCAGTATGCCTGTTCCTTACAACACAGTCTATTTTGAAGAGACGCTGGAATTAGTGGGGAGGTGAAAGAAAATGAAACTGAAAGAAAAGATGAAAAATAATAACCATAAAAAATTTGACAAAAAGAAACTGATTGGCACCATCAGTAAGAAGCATATCAAAAACGGCTCTTACACAATGGTTATGTCAGTGATATTTATTGCAGTAGTTGTAGTGCTCAACATGATCGTAAATGCGATTCCGTCCAAATATTCAGAAATTGATATCAGCAGCCAGAAACTCTACAGTATTGGTGATGATACAAAAGCAATGCTGAAAGATCTGGACAAGGACGTAACAATTTACCAGATTGCACAGAGCGGTTCTGAAGATGAGAATATTACCAATCTGCTTAAGAAATATGAAGATGAATCCAAGCATATTAAAGTAGAGCAGAAGGATCCTGTAGTAAATCCTAAATTTGTAACGGAATATACAAGTGATGATCTTTCTGCAAACAGTCTGATCGTTGTATGCGGCGACAGAAATAAAGTCATTGATTACAACAATATCTATGAGAGCACAATTGATTATCAGACCTACAGCTCTCAGACCACCGGTTTCGACGGTGAAGGTCAGATCACAAGTGCGATCGGATATGTAACATCCGAAGATCTCCCGATCCTTTATACACTCGAGGGACATGGTGAGAAGGAGATGGATTCTACTATCAAAGAAGACATCGAGAAGGCAAACATGGATATTCAGTCTCTGAATCTTCTTACAGAGGGAAGTGTTCCGGATGATGCAGACTGCCTGTTCATTGATTCTCCATCCACAGATATTTCAGAAGATGAAAAGACTGCTATTATTGATTATCTTGAAAATGGCGGAAAGGCGATGATTTTCTCTGATTATACAACAGAAGACCTGCCAAACTTTGATGCAGTTCTGGAAAACTATGGTGTTCAGAGAGAAGCTGGAATCGTATTTGAAGGTGATAATCAGCATTATGCAATGCAGATGCCATATTATCTGGTTCCGACTATAAACAGCACAGATGCAAGCTCTGAGACTGTTTCCGGAGGATATTATGTACTTGTACCATATGCACAGGGAATCAAAAAAATGGATGATGTAAGAGATACCGTAACGATCAACAGTATCCTCACCACATCAGACCAGGCATATTCCAAGACAGATCTGAACAGTGATACTCTGGAGAAAGAAGACGGAGACGAAGCTGGCCCATTTGATCTGGGAGTAAGCATCACAGAGACTCTGGATGATGACAAAGAAACGCAGATCGTATACTATTCAACTTCCAATCTGATGGAATCACAGGTAAATCAGATGGTATCCGGCGGAAATGAGAAGCTGATCATCGAATCTCTGAAGTGGATGACAGACACAGAAGACAGTGCAACCGTATCTATCCCATCCAAGAGCCTGTCTGTATCTAATCTGACACTTACAGACTATGATGCTGCATTCTGGAAGATCTGCACCATCGGTCTGATTCCTGGATTCTTCCTTGTTGTAGGGTTTGCAGTTTGGATGAAGAGGAGAAAAGCTTAAATGAAGAATAAAACTGTAAAAATGGTTCTTGCAGTTGTAGTTCTTGGTGTCTGCTGCGGGGCTTACGCAGGTGTAAAAACCTACGTAGCCCATCAGGAGCAGAAAGAATCCGAAGAAGATTCTGAAGAAAGCACAACTGTATTTACTGCATCAACAGATAACATTAAATCTCTGGATTTTATGGTTGATGATACAGAGACAACATTTGAAAAAGATGATGACAGCTGGGTAAAGAAAGACGAAACAGATTTTCCGGTAAATCAGACTACTCTGGACAGTGCAGCATCTGCTATTGCATCTGTCGATTCAGACAGAGTTCTGGAGGACGTAGATGATCTTTCAGAATATGGTCTGGACTCTCCGTCAAACACGATTAAGATTGTAACAAAATCTGATGAGGAAGATGGCGATGACATAACAACTACACTGTATGTGGGAGATGAAAATTCCTCCACCAGTCAGTATTATGTAAGAAAAGATGATGATGAGAAGACAGTATACCTGATAGATTCTTCCTGCGTAGAGCCGTTTGCCAAATCATTGAATGATTATGCGCAGATGGAAGATTTCCCTGCAATTTCCAATACAGATACCATTACAAAAATTTCTGTAGACGGCGATAATTCCTATGAATTATCAAAAGACGAAGATACAAGTACCTGGTCAGTAAAAGGCAGCGAGGATGAAGAAAAAGCAGACTCAGCTACCGTAAGTTCTTTGGTATCTTCATTCGGAAGCATGGCATATAGTTCACTTGCAGATTATAAATGTGACGACAAGAGCAAATATGGTCTGGATAAACCATATGCAACAATCACAGTAGATTATCAGGAAGAAGTTGCTGATGATGACACTGATGAAGACACACAAGATGATACGACAGCTTCCGGTGAGACGGCAGATGAAGATGCTTCATCTGTGGAAGAAAACAGTGACGATGCTGAACAGGATACAGAATCAGACGAAAGTGTAAGTGAAACTACGGATGAAACATCTGAGGCTGAAGATACTGACGGTGAAGAAGCAGAAGATGAAACATCAGAAAACTCAGACAGTGCATCAGACAATGAGGATTCTTCGGAAGAAGAAACTAAGATGGCAGATAAGCAGCTTACAATTCTTGTTGGAAATGAAACAGATGACAGCAGCAGATATGTCATGGTAAATGACAGCAATGAAGTCTATACGATGTCAACGGATACTCTGTCCGCGCTAACTGATAAATCAGAAGAAGACTTCTGGGATATGACAGTAAGTTATGTATCTTTAAACAGCCTCGGAAGCCTCAAAGTAAATTATCAGGGCAGTGATTATAAAGTAAATGTTTCACGTGAAACATCCACAGATGATGATGGAAACGATACAGAAACAGTTACCTATAAACTGAATGGTTCTGATCTGGATGAAACAACATTTACAACATTCTACAATAAACTGATCAACATGACGGCTCAGAAACGTCTGACAGATAAATATGAACCTGACGGTGATGCAGAACTGACAGCTATATTTACAGAAGAAGACGGTGATACACAGGAAGTTGCATACTATAGCTACGATACAAACTATTATGCGGCAGTGGTGGATAATAAAGTATATCTCGTAAATAAGATGAATGTAAAAGAACTGTTCACAGCATTTGAATCAGTTGTCGGAACAGAAGAAGACAGTTCAGATAAGACAGATTCAGACGAAGCAACAACAGATGATACTAAATCAGATTCAACAGATATGCCAGGTGAGAGCATAGAAGAGTCCGATGACAGTACATCTGAAACAGCCGGCATAACAAACGATTCTGATACATCCGAAGAGGAGAATACAGATTCTCAGGAAACGGACAGTACAGAAGAGTAAAAGAATAAACGAATCTATAAAAGAGTGAGGCAGGCATATAGAATTTCTTACATATGCCTGCCTCATTTTTTGTTGTATTAGAGCGTGTTTGAAAAATCATTCCCACAATCTGCACGCCCCATTTTGCGGTATATTTTGTCCGAATTCGGTTGCTGTAGTCACCGCAACGTCGCCTTCTTCCGACTTGAAATAAAAAAATTTATCCTTCAAAACTGTCTCAAAATCAACTCGTCGACTCATTCTGGCTTAAATATAAGGCTTAAAAGAAGATTTTAACCTGTTCAAGAAACGCTTCAGGTGCTTCAACATGTGGAAGATGTTTTGTTTCTTTGAGAACAGAAACTTCAATAGCCGGGTTGGAGGCACAATAATCATCAGTGACAGCCTTTCCGTTTGGCTCTGTTTCACCTTCAACAATATAAATACTGTTATCCAGTGCCTTAAGTGCATGACAGATATTTATATTTATATACTTAGCTGCAAGACTGGAGTACAAAAATCTGGTATAATATCCACCTTTATGAGCTGCTTCATAATAAGCATCTGCCATTTGATTATCCACATGGAATGGATTATAATACATCTTCTCGATAAAAAGATTATTTATATTATCACGTGATACGATCATATGATAAACCAGAGTTCCGAAAATCGGAATTTCCAGAGCTGCTTTTAACAGGCGGTCCTTTCTGTTTGGCATCTGTTTTAATTGAGTCAGGCTGGGCGGATTTACCAGCATGATTTTGTTAAAAAGTTCTTTCTCATTGTGACAGGCCATAGTAACAAAAGAGCCTGAAAAACCACTTGCAATCACATCTGTTTTCTGACCAATTATTTTTTTGATAAAATCACTGATCATCTGAACATAAACAAAATTTGTATAGGTAATGCTGGATTTGTCCGAACGTCCGCATCCTAACAAATCAACAGTATATACGGTATGGTCAATTGCCAGTTCGTCTTCAATTTTGCTCCATTCATACCCGGAAGCTCCAGGTAAAGTGTCATGAATCAAAAGAATCGGTGACCCAGTTCCCTTTTTGGTATAATAAATGTTCCCAAAGCGCCATTCAAAGTAATTGTCATTAGAAATGTGGAGCATCTGTTTTAATTGTGCAGCAGTAGCAATCGTGTGGTTAATGAAATGAACAGCAACAGTTGCGCCGGTCATCAGAGCAGCAAATGTAAGAAATTTGTGCTTGTTTTTACTCATTTTCGGCCTCCTTTATCAAGCATAACAAGTGATTAGCCTGCTAAAATTATATACCCATATTATACCGCGATACTGTCTGTTTTACAAGAAAATATGATGCGAAAAAAAGAACCATATGGATTGATGATGTTACTGTTCACTCCGTTCACAGCAACACGCTTCGCGATGCACAGACTTTATGCTAATCGCATAAATTCGCGCGGTATGTCTCGGGTTTTCTGTGACCTTCACTCACAAAAAACACCTCGCGGGATATTACCAGTGAACAGTAACTTGATGATTACTGTTCACACATCACAATCCCGCGAGGTGTTTTGGCATGAATGTGCCAAAATCCCGAGACATACAAGCCAAAATTCCATTGCCGCAGGCAATCTGGAATTTTGGCTGCGTTACTGAGAACGGAGTGAACAGTAACGATTGATGGAAAAAGAAAATGTCAATCACCACAAAATATACAATATTTATGTTAAAAATAATGTGTTTTTTTATGTTTCACGTGAAACATTATGTGGCATGATTAAAATAAAAGTGTTATAATAAACATGCATATGCCTGTTGGCATTATAAAAAATAATGTAACAGGCAAAATAGGAATAACTACAATTAAAACCTCATAAAGGAGGAATGAAGTTGGGAAGAATTATAGCAGTTGCTAATCAGAAAGGCGGAGTTGGAAAGTCAACAACTGCAATTAATCTTTCAGCATGTCTTGCAGAAAAAGGGAAAAAGGTTCTCGCAATTGATATGGATCCACAGGGAAATACTACCAGTGGTTTCGGCGTTGATAAGAACGGCATAGAAAATACATTGTATGAACTTTTGCTTGGAGAGGCAGAAACGAAAGACACGATTGTAAAAGATGTTGTTGAGAATCTTGACCTGATTCCATCTAATATTAATCTTTCCGGTGCAGAAATCGAGCTGGTAGGAATCGATGATAAAGAATTTATCTTAAAGGGAATCACAGATAAGCTTCGACGTAAATATGATTACATAATACTGGATTGTCCGCCATCATTAAATATGCTGACGATCAATGCATTAACCGCAGCTACATCTGTATTAGTGCCGATCCAGTGTGAATATTATGCGCTGGAGGGACTTTCACAGCTGATTCATACCATTGATCTGGTAAAAGAAAGACTGAATAAACGTCTGAAAATGGAAGGCGTAGTATTCACAATGTATGACGCAAGAACAAACCTGTCTCTGCAGGTAGTGGAAAACGTAAAAGAGAATTTAAATCAGAATATTTATAAAACAATTATTCCACGTAATGTAAGACTGGCGGAGGCTCCAAGCTATGGACAGCCGATTAATATCTATGATCCGAGATCAGCAGGAGCAGAAAGCTACAGGCTTCTGGCAGAGGAAGTGCTCAACAGGGAGGATAATTAATGGCAGGAAGAAAAAACGGTCTTGGCAGAGGCTTAGATGCATTTTTTCCAGACAGAACATCTGTTGTCAAAGAACCTGCCAGAAAGACAATAACCAAAACAGTTAAAACAGAGAAGAAATCTGACGTAGCTGAAAAACAGACAAACCCTACTGTTGCAAAGAAGCAAACAGCGGATTCGAAAACAGGGGCAATGATCGTAAAGATCTCAAGTGTAGAGCCGAATATGGATCAGCCACGTAAACAGTTCGATGAAGATGCACTCATGGAACTGTCTGAGTCTATTAAACAGTACGGCGTACTCCATCCGCTTCTCGTGTCTGATAAAAAGGACTACTATGAAATAATTGCAGGTGAAAGACGATGGAGAGCGGCAAAGCTTGCCGGACTGACAGAGATTCCTGTAATTGTTAAAGAGTTTTCTGAGCAGGAATTAGTAGAAATTTCCCTGATTGAGAATATTCAGCGGGAAGATTTAAACCCTGTGGAAGAAGCGATGGCATATAAACGACTGATTGATGAATTTCATCTGAAACAGGATGAAATCGCAGAGCGTGTAGGGAAGAGCAGAACAGCAGTAACAAATGCAATGAGACTTCTCAAACTCAGCGAAAAAGTGCAGCAGATGCTGATTGATGAGATGATCACTGCCGGTCATGCCAGGGCAATCCTTTCGATAGCAGATAAGGAAAAGCAGGAATCAATTGCAATGAAGGTTTTTGACGAGAAATTAAGTGTTCGTGAAACAGAAGCGCTTGTAAAACGTATGCTGGAGCCGCCAAAAACAGCAAAGAAGAGCAAATTCAGTTCTGCTGAGGATGCAATATATGAGAGTCTGGAAGAAAAAATGAAAAGTATCATGGGTACCAGAGTCCAGATTCACAGAAAGAAAAATGACAAAGGTAAAATTGAAATTGAATATTATTCCAAGGATGAACTGGAAAGAATCATAGATCTTTTCGAATCCATTGGTTAGGAGTGACAGTAATATGAGTGGCATTTTTGAAAATCTTGGAATTGATTCCGGGATCATCATTATTATACTGCTGATTCTTACTATCTTCCTGCTGGTAAGGAATATCAGTATGAATATGCGCCTGAGCCGTCTGGAACGTAAATATAAGACGTTCATGAAAGGTTCAGATGCACAGTCTCTGGAAAAAGTATTCGTTAGAAAATTCGCTCAGATAGATAAGCTCTATGATGCGAAGGAAGAACATGATCATGATCTTCTTTTTATCAAAAAGAATCTTGATAAAATGTTTAATAAATATGGTGTAGAAAAGTATGACGCATTTGATGATGTAGGTGGAAAGTTAAGTTTTGCGCTGGCTTTGCTGGACAAAGAGAATACAGGTCTTATCTTAAATGCAGTACACAGCCGGGACAATTGTTTTTTGTATATGAAAGAAATTGTAAAAGGCGAATCCTACGTTATGCTCAGCCAGGAAGAAGTAGAGGCACTTCGTAAGGCAGTGAATTTTGGACTGGATAATATTGAAGAATAAAGTTTTTTAAAAGTTACTGTGAACGGAGTGAACAGTAATGTTTAAAAGCTGAAAATAAGAGCATACTAAAAGAGAATCTGTTTTGTGCAGGAATGCACATGATATGATAAATTGATATCAGGGGGAAAGTTGTTGCCAGATTTTACCCTGACATCATTACATAATGTAATAGAATATTTCAGGAGGAACAAGATGTTAGATATTAAATTTGTGAGAGAAAATCCGGAAGTTGTAAAACAGAATATCCGCAACAAATTTCAGGATAATAAACTGGAATTAGTGGATAAAGTTCTGGAACTGGACAAAGAGAATCGCGAAATCAAACAGGAAGTAGAAGCTCTTCGTGCAGAGAGAAATAAAATTTCCAAACAGATCGGTGCACTGATGGCACAGGGAAAGAAAGAAGAAGCTGAAGAAGTAAAGAAACAGGTAGCTGCTTCCGGAACCCGTATTGAAGAACTTTCCACAAGAGAAAAAGAGGTAGAGGAAGAACTTCTCAAAGATATGATGGTAATTCCGAATATCATTGATCCATCTGTACCGATCGGTAAAGATGACAGCGAGAACGTAGAAATCGAGAAGTTTGGTGAACCGGTTGTTCCGGATTTTGAAGTGCCATATCATACAGAAATTATGGAAAATTTTGATGGAATCGATCTTGACAGTGCAAGACGTGTTGCGGGAAATGGTTTCTACTATTTAATGGGAGATATCGCAAGACTTCACTCAGCAGTAATTTCCTATGCACGTGACTTCATGATAAACAGAGGTTTTACTTACTGTGTACCTCCTTTTATGATCAGAAGCAATGTTGTAACAGGTGTAATGAGTTTTGCTGAAATGGATGCCATGATGTATAAGATTGAGGGTGAAGATTTATACCTGATCGGAACAAGTGAACATTCCATGATCGGTAAATTTATCGATCAGATCATTCCTGAGGAAGAACTTCCGAAAACTCTTACAAGCTATTCTCCATGTTTCCGTAAGGAAAAAGGTGCTCATGGACTTGAGGAGAGAGGCGTTTACCGTATTCATCAGTTTGAAAAACAGGAAATGATCGTTGTCTGCAGACCGGAAGAGAGTCCGATGTGGTTTGATAAATTATGGCAGAATACAGTAGATCTGTTCCGTTCTCTGGACATTCCGGTTCGTACACTTGAGTGCTGCTCCGGTGACCTGGCAGACCTGAAAGTAAAATCTCTTGACGTAGAAGCATGGTCTCCACGTCAGAAAAAATATTTCGAGGTAGGAAGCTGTTCAAACCTTGGTGATGCACAGGCACGTCGTCTTAAGATCCGTGTAAACGGAAAAGATGGTAAGAAATATCTTGCACATACATTAAATAATACTGTTGTAGCACCGCCTAGAATGTTGATCGCATTCCTGGAGAATAACCTGAATGAAGACGGTTCTGTAAGTATTCCTAAAGCTCTGCAGCCATACATGGGTGGTATGACAAAGATTGAGAAAAAGCACGCTTAATGGAGGGTGAGCTTTTTCAGGGAGGTGTTCTTATGCACAGTTATCTGAGGGCAGTTGGTTTTTCCAGGATCACCAAAAGAAGCAGTATCAGACAGATCATTACGGATGTGGTTGAAACTTATGATGAGAAAACGGTCATAGAGAACTACCCTGATGGTATGTTTGCAGAGTTTTCCAAGAATTATGGATGCGATTGTGGAATTACTGTCTGCGGGCAGTATGATGAAAACAACGTATTTTATCCGGATTATTATTTTCCTTTTTTTCGCGGAACAGGCATTACAACACAGGAGAGTGTTGTGATAGAAAGACATGCAGACAAAGAATCTTTTGCAGGTGCCTGTGACGATCTGAGAATTGGGGTTACTTTAATTTTCTATCTTCAGAATGCTGCTGAGTATCTGCAACAGCGTGAAAAAGGCAACATACTTCCGGGTGGCCAGCCTTTAACCCTTTCCGGGCTGGCCAGGGAAGGAAAAATCCTTTTTCCTGTAGAGAAAGATAAAGAAGCAGTAAAAGCAGAACGTGAACTGACAAAGAACAGAAATCATCTCATTGCAGCCGCCAGAAACGGTGATGAAGAGGCTATGGAGAGCCTCACGATGGAGGATATGGATACATATTCCATGATTTCTCAGCGTATAGTTACAGACGATATTTTTTCTATAGTGGATTCCTATTTCATGCCATATGGAATTGAATGTGATCAATATAGTATCATGGGTGAGATTCTGGATTTTATGACATTCAAGAACATTATAACAGGAGAAGAAATCTGCCAGCTTACATTAGACTGTAATGATATGCAGTTTGATGTTTGTATCAATAAGAATGATTTGCTGGGGGAGCCAAAGATCGGACGTAGATTCAAAGGAATCATATGGCTCCAGGGACAGTTGCACTATTAATTAAAATGATTTATGATGGCATGGACGAATATTTCGCCTATGCCATCTTGTGATTTACAAGAATATGTTTCACGTGAAACATGCTTATAACAATCCGCTTGACGAGGGAGTGTTATAGATATACATTTGTTACTGTTCGTACACCACTATCCTGCGAGGTGTTTTGGCATGAATATGCCAAAATCCCGAGACATACAAGCCAAAATTCCATTGCCGCAGGCAATCTGGAATTTTGGCTACGTTACTGAGAACGGAGTGAACAGTAATATACATTTCACGCCGGATATTTGCAATTTATTCCAAGGGTAAGAAAAGAAAGAATTACTATGATATACTTGGGGCAGGTAAGTCGGAAAACTAAAAAAAGGAAGATGACATTATATGAAAAATAAATTATGGAAACAATGGATGTTAAGTGGAGTTCTGGTTTCTGCAATGGTTGTATCATGCGGGGTATCTGTAAGTGTACAGGCAGAAGAAACAACAGAGACAGAAGAAGCAGCAGAAACCGATTCCTCTGCTGAAAGTGAAGATGATCTGCGGATTCTTTTTGATCAGGCAGTTGAAGATGCGATGATTGCTGAGGATGGTGAGATTCTTCCGGTAGTAAGCCTGGATGAGGGAGAGCCTTATGCAGTTTATAATGAAGAGGGAAGAGTTCTTCTATATACATTCCATAAATATCCGGACAGTTATCCGGATGGCACTGATGTGAAACTGGAATGGGGAAATGTATGGACATTTACAGGTGGTGAACTGGAAGACTGGTACCAGGAAAATAAAGAGGGTGTAACAGACTGGCAGACAAGAATGAAAGAATTGCTTGGTCTGACTCCTGATAATGAATCTAACTATGTTACAGCTATGTGGGTAAAACCGGAAGATGTTTTTCGTCCGGCATATATTTCGGATATTGGAACAGTAGAAATGACAGATTCATTCTCCGAAGATGTTGATGCGGATTATAAAGCATGGTTTGATGCGAACATTATTTCCAGCTATTATGATGGCGAATATCCATGGACAAGATTGGGATATACTTATGACTGGGCGGATAATGGACAGGCTTACGGGTTGTCTGAGTTTATCGTTAAACAGGATAGTGATGTAAAAGTAGCATATACTGTTGAACTGGGTGAGATGATTCAAAAGCTGGAAGATAATACATGGAATCCGGAAGCAGAAAATTAGATAAGAAAAGCCAGATTGCACTTGTAATTTTCTTTGAAATATAGTATATTAGTTACTGTTCATACACCATTATTCCTCGAGGTATTTTTGCAAAAATATGCCAAAGTCCCGAGACATACAAGCCAAAATCCCATTGTCGCAGGTAATCTGGAATGAATTTTGGTTAAGTTACTGAGAACGGAGTGAACAGTAACTTATATTATGGGTGTTGATTAAATGTCCATATAGCTCAGCTGGATAGAGCACTCGCCTCCTAAGAGAAAGCCGAGGCATTCCCCAAAGGAAAAAATGAAAAACAACTTTCAGTTCGAATCTATTCTGAAAAATGCCAAAGGTGACAACAAAGCATTCCCCAAATTTGGGAACGTTCTAATGTTACCAACTCAAAAAAATCTGTAGATTGACAACTCAAAAAAGAGTTGATAATCTTATATATGGCCGAAGGGAAAAATCCCAGAACCCCAGTAAAATCAAGGGTTTGCGGCATGTGTCGTCATAGCTCAGCTGGATAGAGCACTCGCCTCCTAAGCGAGGGGTCGGAGGTTCAAATCCTCTTGGCGACGGGCTTCAAAGCGTTCGAAAATGTTAGCTGGATTAGCTGACAACGAACGCTTTTGTTATTTTTAAATCACGTTCGTGACACAAAATTCCATTCAAAATGATCAATTTCTAGCTAACGAAATCCGATTTTTGTTAGCTGACAGCTAATCAAAATTACCGGTTTGCAAACATGGGTTTTAAGAAGTCCAGCTAACATTTGGGTTCCGCTCCGTTGTCACCCCTTATTCGGGGATGTAAATCAGAAAAAAGGCGGGAAAAGAAACAATCTCTCCCAAACCTGCAAACATGAATTAGCTGAAACAGTATTCAATTCTATTAGCTACAGCTAATGGTCAAACAGCAATGTCTGTTTGGAACTTTACTATCTATAAAAGTTCCAGGCAGGCATTTTTTATTTCCTGAATCCTGGAGGAAAGGAGTCAAGATGACTGAGCCAAACAGACAATCAGGAGAAAACGAAGAAAGAATCATAGAAATTGAGATTGAGCGTCTTCGTCCGTTCAAAGAGCACCCGTTTCAGGTAAAAGATGATAAGGAAATGTTTCTTTTGCAGGAAAGCATTGAGAAGTATGGAATTTTAAATCCGCTGATCGTCAGACCGGTACCGGATGGATACTATGAGATCATATCCGGTCACAGAAGAAAACATGCTGCTGAGAAACTGGGATAGCGTAAAGTACCGGTAATCATCCGGGTATTAAGTGAAGATGATTCCATCTTGAGCATGGTAGATTCCAATCTTCACAGAGAACGGATCAGCTACAGTGAAAAAGCTTTTGCTTACAAACTGAAGAATGACGTATTAAAAAGAAAAAGTGGTCGAAAAAAGAGCCAAGTTGACCACAAAACACCAAGAAAGCGGGCAATAGAAATCATCAGTGAAGATTGTGGTGATAGCCCAAAACAGGTGCAGCGTTATATCTCACTGACAAAACTGATACCGGAGATGTTGCAGAAACTGGATGATGAGATTATTTCTTTTTGTCCGGCTGTAGAGATAGCTGCATTAAGTGAAAAAGAACAAAGAGAACTGCTTGTAGCAATGGAGTATGCACAGGCAATCCCATCACTCTCACAGGCCCAGAGGATCCGGCAACTGAGTAAAGAAAAACAGTTGTCACTGGAAAAGATGGAAGAGATCATGTGTGAAGTGAAAAAGGGTGAGATCACAAGAGTGGCATTCACAAACGAGCAGTTGCACAAGTATTTTCCAAATTCTTATACACCGGCAATGATGAAACGGGAAATACTGGCACTGTTGAAATTATGGAAAAAAGAATCATGGGAAAGTTAAAGGAGGAAGAAATCATGTGTAAAGTTATATCCGTAGTAAACCAGAAAGGTGGCGTCGGAAAGACCACCACAACCGTAAATGTAGGCATTGGACTGGCAAGAGAAGGTAAGAAAGTGTTGCTGATCGACGCGGATCCACAGGGAAGTTTAACCGCAAGTCTTGGATATGAGGAACCGGATGATCTTCGCATCACACTGGCAACGATTATGATGGATGTCATTAACGAAGAAGAAATCTCTCTGGAAGATGGTATCTTACATCACCAGGAAAATGTAGATCTACTTCCGGCAAATATTGAGCTTTCTGCCCTGGAAGTAACGATGGGAAATGTTATGAGCAGAGAAATGATCATGAAGGAATATATCGATGCGATAAGAGGCCGATACGATTATATCCTGATCGACTGTATGCCAAGTCTTGGTATGATGACAATCAATGCACTGGTCTCTTCCGATTCCGTGCTGATACCTGTACAGGCCGCATATCTGCCGGTGAAAGGACTTCAGCAGCTGATCAAGACCATTCTTACAGTAAAGAAAAGGCTGAACCGGAAACTGGCGATTGAGGGCATTCTGTTGACTATGGTTGATTTCAGAACCAATTACGCAAGGGACATTGCATCGAGAGTACATACAACATACGGAAGCCAGATAGAAGTATTTGAAAATGTGATCCCGATGTCTGTAAAAGCAGCTGAGACCAGTGCAGAGGGAAAAAGTATTTACATGCACTGTCCGAAAGGAAAAGTTGCCGAGGCATATAAGAACTTAACACAGGAGGTTTTGAAGAATGAAAAATAGAAGTGGCGAAAAGATTAAACTGGCAAGCATAGATGAACTGCTTGGTGTGGTAAATGAAGAATCTGCAATGGAGATAGAGATCAGTAAGATCCATCCGTTTAAGAATCATCCGTTCAAGGTGCTGGATGATGAAAAGATGCAGGACCTGGTTGAAAGCGTAAAGATCAATGGAGTATTGACACCGGTACTACTTCGCATGAATGAAAATGAAGAATATGAAATGGTATCCGGTCACAGAAGAATGCATGCGGCACATCTTGCAGGACTTACGACTATTCCGGCAATCGTAAGAGAATTATCGGATGATGATGCCATTGTGGCCATGGTGGACGCTAACATTCAGCGAGAGGAACTGTTGCCAAGTGAGAAAGCTTTTGCTTATAAGATGAAACTTGAGGCAATGAAAAGACAAGGAAGCAGGACAGATATAACTTCTGGTCAAAATGACCAGAAGTTGAAACCAGTAATATCGAGAAATATACTTGCAGATCAAGTTGGAGAAAGTTCTAAGCAGATTCAGCGTTACATCCGACTGACAGAGTTAATACCAGAACTTCTTGATCTGGTAGATAACAAAAAGCTTCAGTTCACGGTTGCCGTAGATATTTCCTACATCGATAAGGAAGTACAGGAATGGATTTACGAATATATCAGCGACACCGGATTTATTAAGCCAAAGCAGATTGCAGCACTCAGAAATCAGCTGAATGATGGACCAATCAATCAGATCCAGATGTTATCAATTTTCAATAACTGTGTGATGGCAAAGAAAGTATCCAGGTCTCTCACTTTCTCAGAAAAGAAACTGACAAAGTACTTTCCGGATGATTATACAGCCAAAGATATGGAGCAGGTGATTGAATCATTATTAGAAAAGTGGATGCAGGAACAGTCCTGTTAAGGATAGAAAAAGCTAAGAAAACAAAGTCAAAGAAGTTTAAAAAGAGGACTTCTTAGCAGAAAATGAAAGGAGGAAATTATGGAGAAAAAAATGACATTTAATTATTTTTACGGTACCGAAGCTGATCAGTTCAGCTTCTACCGCATACCAAAAGCATTATTTACAGACAGTTACTTTAAAGATTTATCGAGCGATGCTAAAATTTTATATGGACTGATGTTGGATCGAATGTCTCTTTCCATCAAGAATCAGTGGTTTGATGACAAAAACAGAGCATATATCTATTTTTCCATCGAAGATATCATGGAATTACTGAACTGTGGCAGAAATAAAGCCATCAAATCCATGAGAGAACTGGATGACGAAACAGGAATTGGTTTGATTGAAAAACGCAGACAGGGATTTGGAAAGGTGAACGTTATCTACGTGAAAACCTTTATGCCCGAGAAAACAGATGAGAAAAAATTTGAAGAGGAATTAAAGAAGTTTAAAAAACAAACTTCTGTGGAAAATGAGGAATCTACAGAAGTTTACAATTCAAACTTCATGAAGTCCCAAAATCAAACTTCTAGAAGTCCCGAAAACAAACTTCAAGAAGTTTACATTTCAAACCCTAATAATACTAATCTTAGTGATACTGAAATGAATGATAATAAATCTAATCCTATCATATCTGTGGATGAGAAAAGATTTGATAGCGATAATCACTCTGAGGATTATCAGGCTTATGAAAACCTTGTCAAAGAGACCATTGATTATGAATCACTGAAAGTAACCCATCATGACGATATGCGAAAGGTAGATGAAATCGTGAACCTGATCGTAGAAACTGTGATGTGTAAAAACGACAAGATATTGATTGCCAGCAATTGGTATCCGGCATCACTGGTGAAGAAAAAATTTCTGATGCTGACCTATTCACATATCGAGTATGTCTTACACTGTATGAGTGGTAACACCACAAAGGTGAAGAATATCAAGAAATATTTGTTAGCAGCCCTGTTTAATGCACCGTCAACGATGAACGGGTATTATCAGGCAGAGGTGAACCATGATATGCCAGGACTGGTAAGATAGGAGGTGCACATGTTTATTTTAAAATTTGCTGGGAAGATATTATTACTGCCGGTATGGCTGATTCTTTTTGTGATCGGCCTGGCAGTGAAGATGACAGTACAGACTTATGCGGTTGTCAGAGGGATCCTTGGGTTTATATTCACTTTGTTGATTATAGCGACTGCATACTGTTATCATGACTGGGTACAGGTTGCATTTCTATTTTCGCTGAGTGTAATTCTGTATCTGATCCTGTTTGCAGGAGTATTCGTGGACACTGTACTGGACATGACAAGAGAACGTCTTATTGATTTTATTATATCGTGAGGAGGATATGAAAATGAGCGAAAACAATGATTATATTCAGTTACCACCACTAAAAAAAGACACACCAGCCGATGTGGTAGCATTTATGTGGGAGTACATGAAAGTACCGGAGGATTCAAGAGAAAAAGTTAAGAATCTGCTTAAAGATGCAAATGAAAATGGAGTAAAAATAAGTCATCAGGCACCAACACTGTATGATGTTGTTCCGAAAGAAGAAATTGCTGAATTTGAAGAGCTTATGCGCAAAACCATAGCTGACATTGTATCAGAAGCCAGTAGCGTTGCCTGTTGGGTGTATGTGCAGAAATATGTGAAGCACAAAACCCTAAACGAAATGCTGCAAGAATTGCCAGACGTAGGTCAATTCATCCTAGCTATGGATACCTGGTTTGAAAAACTGATGGAGAAATAATCTAGGAAAATAGTTTAAAGTTTACATGTTATGATCATGTATGAAGTTGGAACAAAATAAAAGATTGTGCTATACTATTGTTCAAGAAAAAAACTCATTGACATATTTCAATCTATTTAGGAGGATAAACGATCATGTGTACAGCAGCAACTTATAAAACAAAAGATTTTTACTTTGGACGAACCCTCGATTATGAATTCTCTTATGGTGATCAGATAGTAATTACACCACGTAATTATGCGTTTAATTTTCGCCATGTTGGCGATATGAAAAATCATTATGCAATTATTGGAATGGCTCATGTTGCAGAGGATTATCCTTTGTATTATGATGCTATGAATGAAAAAGGAGTGGCAATGGCAGGACTGAATTTTGTCGGAAATGCTGTTTATGCCGCGATTAAGCCAGATGTGGAAAATATTGCACAGTTTGAATTTATTCCTTGGATTTTAAGTCAGTGTTCTTCTTTAGTTGAAGTTCGCGAGCTTCTTGAACGAATTAATATTGTTAATACTCCTTTCAGCGAGCAATTGCCATTAGCACAATTACACTGGATCATTTCTGATGAGAATGAGTCAATTACGGTAGAATCTATGTCAGATGGTTTGCATATTTATGATAATCCAGTAGGAGTGCTTACGAATAATCCGCCATTTCCACAGCAGATGTTTCAACTAAATAATTATATGTATTTATCTCCTAAACAGCCCAGAAATACTTTCTGCGAAAATTTGGCTCTTGATGCATATAGTAGAGGTATGGGAGGATTAGGTCTTCCGGGAGATCTCTCATCTTCATCACGCTTTGTACGTGTAGCTTTTACAAAGGTAAATGCAATTTCAGGTGAATCAGAGGAAGAAAGCGTTAGCCAATTCTTCCATATTCTCGGATCTGTGGATCAGCAACGAGGATGTTGCGAAGTAGCGGATGGAAAATATGAAATCACATTGTATACGTCGTGTTGTAATGTTACAAAAGGTATTTATTATTACAATACTTATGAAAACCATCAGATCAGTGCAGTAGATATGCATGTAGAAAATCTGGATAGTGATAAAATGATTTGTTATCCAGTAATTCAAGGAGAACGAATCAACTATCAAAATAAATAATGTTTTGAAATCAGGGATGAGGTAGAAAGGAAAGTTCCATGACAAAAGATGAAGTAAAAAAACTCAGGATGAACAGTCCGGAATCACTACAGTTTTTAAATAATGCTACAAAATTTTATAATTTAATGATGATGTATCGTTGTGCTATTCGGGAGATACAAACTAAACTTGAGGTTTTGGATGATGAATTTTCAGTTGAGAACAATCGAAATCCTATTTCTTTTATAAAAACAAGAATTAAGAAGCCCAATAGTATTTACGATAAACTGCAGAAGATGGGATATGAATTTACAACAGAAAATATACAGACATATCTCAATGATGTAGCAGGCGTTCGAATAGTTTGTGCGTTTATTGACGATATTTATATGATATCAGATTTGATTACCCAACAGGATGATATTAAAGTTATTGAAATAAAAGATTACATAAAAAATCCAAAATCGAATGGTTATCGAAGCTATCATATGATTGTTGAAATACCAGTATTTTTTGCTAAGGGTAAAACACCTATGCGTGTAGAATTACAGATTCGAACCAATGGTATGGATTTCTGGGCAACATTGGAACATCAACTTCGCTATAAAAAAGGAATTGAAGAAATGCCTGGCTATGATGAGATAAGTGAAGAATTACTTCATTCTGCAAGAGCTATCATTGAAGCAGATAATGAAATGCAGAGAATAAAAGACAAAATTGGTATGTTTCACGAAATTTAGGGAGAAAACTGAGCAAGTAGGAAGGTGGAATATATATGAAACAAGATACTTTAGAGGGCAAAGCAAAAACAAAAAATGGGGTAAAACGGCTGTGTTTTTCCATAATCTGCATTCTTCTGGAAGTGATTTTTATTATTACTATCGTAACACGCTTGAATGAATATGCAGAAATCATAAATTTATTTACAAGGATTTTGAGTGGGATCTTGGTTTTGGGATTGTACGCATCAAATAAGACATCCTCTATGAAAATGCCTTGGATCATCTTAATTCTAATTTTCCCAATTATGGGTGTAGGCCTGTATTTGTTGATTGGTTTGAATGGTGGCACACATAAAATGCGTGAGCGATATGCAGAAATTGATAGCAAATTGTTACCAATGCTTCCGGACAGTCAGGAGTGTTTGAGCAAAATAAAAGAAACAATTCCGAAAGCAGGAAATATAGCAAGTTACATACAAAGAAATTCGCAGTATCCAATCTATCAGAATACGGATATTGTGTATTTTGATGAAGCAGTGAAAGGATTAGAGGCACAGCTTAAGGATTTGGAGAAAGCACAGAAGTTTATCTTTATGGAATATCATGCGATAGAAGACGCTGAAGCATGGCATAAGATTCAAGATGTTCTGGAAGAGCGAGTAAAAGTAGGTGTGGAAGTTAGAGTATTCTACGATGATATGGGTTCTATAGGCTTTATTAACACAGATTTTGTGAAAAAGATGGAGGCAATAGGAATTCATTGCCGTGTATTCAATCCGTTTATGCCAGGTTTAAATCTGTTTTTGAACAATCGTGATCATAGAAAAATAACAGTTATTGATGGAAAAGTCGGATTTACAGGTGGATATAATCTAGCAAACGAATATTTTAATTACACACACCCGTATGGACAGTGGAAAGATACAGGTATTCGTTTAGAAGGAGATGCTGTTCAGTCGCTTACGGTGACATTTTTGGAAATGTGGAATGCAGTAAGTGATAAGGATGCTAATGATTCTGATTTTAGTAAATACCTTTTCCACTATGATTATGCGGCACAGCAAACTGGGTTTGTTCAACCTTATGCAGACAGCCCTATGGATAATGAGCAAGTCGGAGAAGAAGTTTATATCAGTATGATAAATAAAGCTGAAAAATATTGTTGGTTTATGACTCCATATCTAATCATAACAGATGAAATGACGCATGCGTTATGTCTGGCTGCTAAGCGAGGGGTAGATGTAAGAATTATCACACCTGGTATCCCTGATAAAAAATTCATTTATAATATAACTCGTTCTTTTTATCATGGATTAGTTAAACATGGTGTTCGTGTTTATGAGTGGACTCCTGGTTTCTGTCATGCAAAAATGAGTGTGGCAGATGACTGTATGGCAACTTGTGGAACAATTAATCTGGATTATCGAAGTTTATATCACCATTTTGAAAACGGCTGTTTTATGGCAGATTGTCAGGCAGTTGTGGAAATAAAAAATGATCTGATAAGAACGATGGGAGAATGTCGTGATGTGACAGACCAATATCAAACCGGACGAAGTGCATATTTGCGACTGGGACAATTATTTATGAGATTATTTGCTGGATTGCTATAAGAATCTGATGAAACGACCTTTCAAAAAAAGTTGATTTAGAAGTTAACTGTTTTTGAAAGGCCGTTTTTGCTATATCTAACAGTCTGTTGTACAAAGAAGATTTTGCATGGATGAAAAAACAAACCTTGTTGAGGTTAAATTGAGTTTTCCATTGTATTGTATTGCTAATGAATAAGAATAAGAAAAAGAACAGACAATGCTGAATGCACTGGAAACAAGAATATCTGAGTATAGTATGTAAGTTCGTAACAGAATGAAAGGAGCGATTCAAATGAGCAATTTGGAAAATTATATGAAACAGCAAGCAATTTTTTGTGAACAAAATGATAGCATTAGTAAGAATCTGTATTCAGAGTATGGTGTAAAAAGAGGCTTACGAGATGAAAAAGGACAAGGTGTGTTGACGGGGCTTACAAATATTTCTGATATAAAAGCTTTTGAATATCGTGATGGAGTAAAGAGTCCATGTGATGGCGAGTTATCTTATCGTGGTTATAATATAAAAGATTTAGTAACAGGAAGTAAAGGAAAAAGGTTTGTCTTTGAAGAAGGAGCATATCTTCTTTTATTCGGAGAATTGCCAACTGATACACAGTTAATGGAATTTCAGGGAAGACTATCTGATTGTATGGAACTACCGACTAACTTTACCAGAGATGTCATTATGAAAGCACCTACATCAGATATTATGGGTTCTATGACTCGAAGTATTCTTACATTGGGCTCTTACGATAAGGAAAAAGAAAGTCTTGAAATTCCGAATGTGCTAAGGCAGAGTATGCAGTTGATCGCAGCATTTCCTATGTTAGCAGTATATGCATACCATGCTTATTGTCATTATGAAAAAAACGAAAGTATGTATATTCATAGACCTGAAAAAGATTTATCTATTGCTGAAAATTTCCTGCGCCTATTAAGACCAGATACAAAATTCACAGAACTGGAAGCAAGAGTACTGGATATAGCATTATTGTTACATATGGAACATGGTGGTGGTAACAATTCTACATTCACTACACGGGTAGTAACATCTTCAGGTTCAGATACTTATTCTGTTATTTCAGCAGCAATGTCATCCTTAAAAGGAAAAAAACATGGCGGTGCAAATCTGATGGTAATGAATATGATGGATGATATTAAAAGTCATGTGAAAGATTATGAAGACGAAGAGGAAATTGCATCATATCTGAGTAAGATTTTGAAGAAAGAGGCGTTTGATCAGAAAGGACTTATTTATGGAATGGGACATGCTGTATATTCTATTTCAGATCCGAGAGAAAGGGTGTTCAAAGGCTTTGTAGAACAACTCGCAAGGGATAAAGGACGTGAGAAAGATATGACCCTTTATAACAATATTGAGAAGATTGCACCTAAGTTGATTGCAAAGCAGCGTCAGATATTCAAAGGAGTAAGTCCTAATATAGATTTCTATAGTGGTTTTGTGTATGACATGTTGAATATTCCAAGAGAATTGTACACGCCATTATTTGCGATAGCAAGAATTGCTGGTTGGAGTGCACATCGCCTGGAAGAATTGATAACTACAGATAAGATCATTCGCCCGGCATATAAGAGTCTAGTCAGCAAAAAAGAATATATAGAAAGAGAGGAACGATAATATGGGAGCAGGAACCAGTGCAGAGGAGTTTTTTTTAAAGAGCATCAATGTTGAAAGTATATTTGAATTTGTCGAAAGAACAGATTATTTGTTTCTTTATAGTATAAAGGAATGTGTTGAAAAATCAGACTGTCATGAAGGAGTATATCTTTCAGAAGTGGCAGAATACATGAAATTATCGATTCCAGAAACATCTAAGATGGTAAAAAGTCTTGAAAATAAAGGATATATTATCTGGAAATTAGATGAAAAAAAAGAAAGAACATACCTTGTTTTGACGAACAAGGCAATTGAATTAAGTAATTGTCAGAAAGAAAAAATGATAGAAGCTTATGAAAAAATCATATCGAATATACAAGAAGATGACCTGGCAGTTACACGGTGTACATTGAGAAAAATCCGACAGCTTATGGAAGAAATAAAATAGTGATTAATACAACGGAGTAAGAAAAGCTCCTTCATATATTAGAATAAAAATATGACTGTTTCTTTAAAAAGAAGCCGGTCATATTTTTTTATGAAAAATAAATTTTGTTGAGGTTAAATTGAGATTGACTTTGTATTGTATAAGTATGAAATAAAAAGGAATCAGGTGATGTACAATGAAAAAGCATAAAATATGTAAAATCCTTCTTGTTATACTGGCAATTTTTTTATGTGTGGCTTTTTATGAATTGCTCGGAATCTGCGTTGCATATAAAAAGCAGCCGGAAGTGTCCAATACAACCAAAAAAGAAACAAAAAATGGGTTATGGAACGAATGCAGTGAAAATACAGAACGGGCAGTAATCATAGAAAAGAATCCAGAAGCGCTTTTACAAAGAGTGCGTTTGATCAAGAATGCAAAAAAGGAAATTATTCTTTCTACTTTTGCATTTCAATCCGATGAAAGTGGAAAATTGATTTTAGGAGCACTGCATGATGCGGCAGACAGAGGTGTACATATTCGTCTGTTAGTAGATGGAATGGAGAGCTGGATTGATATGGAAGGAAATCCGTATTTCTATGGATTATCTTCCCATGAGAATGTTGAAATTAAACTGTATAATAAGGCCAATCCGTTGAAACCGTGGAAAATGATGGGTAGAATGCATGATAAATATTTGATTGCAGATGGAAAGAGATATATTCTTGGGGGAAGAAATACATACAATTATTTCCTGGGTGATTTTCCGGGACATAAAAACTATGACAGAGACGTGTTAGTGGTTTGCGATGAACCTGAGAAAGAAAATTCAGTTAACCAGTTGTCAGAGTATTTTGAAACCATATGGAATCAGGAAGACAGTGGTTATTTTCATAACAATAAAAAACTGGCAAATAGAAAATCTGTAAAGAACGCAGTTTTAGAGTTGCAGAACAGCTATCAGAAATATTTTGAAGAGAATAAGGAAAGAATCTGCGAGACCGATTATACGGACGAAACTTTTGAGACAGAAAAGATTACATTAGTGTCAAATCCTATTCACACAGGTTCCAAAGAACCAGTAGTGTGGTATCAGTTGGGAGAATTGATGAAAAATGCAAAAAATCGTGTGAAGATCCACACGCCATATATTATCTGTAATGATATGATGTATAATACATGGGAGGAGATTGCAGAGAACGTTTCAGATTTTTCTATCATGACAAATTCAGTTGCGAATAATGGGAATCCATTTGGGGCTGCCGATTATGCGAAAAACAGAAATAGAATCTTAAGTACAGGAATTAATATCTGGGAATATGAAGGCGGTTATTCATACCACGGAAAAAGTATTCTCATTGACGATGATCTGTCTGTAATCGGTTCCTTTAATATGGACATGAGAAGTGCATATCTGGATACGGAACTGATGCTTGTAATTCGCAGTAAAGATATTAATAAACAGTTGGAAGAGGGCATGATGGAATATGAAAAAGTGTCCCGCCAGATATTAGAAGGCGGAACTTATAATGATCCATATCATGTAGAGCCAATCGAATTAACAAAGAAACGTCAGAGAAAAATATTTTTGGTACAGCATCTGCTTGGATGGGCAAGGTATCTGTTTTAATAAGGAGGAAGGAAAACGTGTTTCAAATATTGATTGTAGAAGATGATAAAGAATTAAGCCAGCTATTCCAAAAAGTGCTTGAGAAGAATGGATATCAAGTCAAAAGTGCATCGGATGGAGCACAGGCATTAGAAGTATTGGATAAGGAATATATTGATCTGATCATTTCTGATATTATGATGCCGGTTATGGATGGCTATGAACTGGTGTCAGAACTTCGTTCAGCAGGATATCAGATACCAGTGCTTATGATCACTGCGAAAGGTTCCTTTGATGATATGCGCCAGGGATTTCTTTCGGGAAGTGACGATTATATGGTAAAACCGGTAAATGTGAATGAAATGGTTTTAAGAGTCGGAGCACTGCTTCGCCGTGCACAGATACTGAATGAACACAAAATTGTGATCGGTTCAACAGAGTTTGATTATGATGCAATGACGGTTACAACTGATAAGGAAAGTCTTGTTTTGCCTAAAAAAGAATTCCTGCTTTTATATAAGCTTGCAGCTTCGCCAGGCAGAACATTTACAAAACAACAGTTGATGGATGAAGTATGGGGATACGAGACGGAGGCAGACCCACATACGATAGAGGTACATATAGGAAGAATCAGAGAGCGTTTTAAAGATAACCCTGATTTTGAAATCGTAACAATGCGTGGAATTGGATACAAGGTGGTGAAAAAATAATGGAACAAAAGAAAGAAAAAGGATTGCGGATCCGGTCCTGTCTGACTGGTGCAATCTGGCTGGCACTTGTATTTTCAACAGTCATATCTGCTTTATTATTTGCTTTTTTGAATCATTTTTTTAATCTGCCGGGCAGCATACCTGTGCTTGGCTGGCTTTTGATTTTTAATACATTGATTGCAGGGCTGATCACTTCCTTTATTAATGCAAAGTTACTGGAACCAATTACCAGACTTAGTAAAGCAATGAAGAAAGTTTCTCAGGGAGATTTTGAACAGCATTTGGAAACGAACAGCCGTATAGCAGAAGTTGGAGAATCTTATCAAAGTTTTAACGTTATGACAAAAGAACTTCGTGCAACAGAGGTGCTGCAGATGGATTTTGTATCTAATGTTTCTCATGAGTTTAAGACCCCGATTAATGCCATTGAAGGATATACAATGCTGCTTCAGGGAGAAGAACTGTCTCAGGATCAAGAGGAATATGTAGAAAAAATCTTATTTAACACCCAAAGACTTTCCGGATTGGTTGGTAATATTTTGCTGTTATCCAAGTTAGAGAATCAGAATATACCAATGAAAAAAACAGAATATCGTCTGGATGAACAGATCCGCCAGGCATTTCTTTCATTGGAAACAAAATGGACAGAAAAAGAAATTGGTTTTCAGGTAGAATTGGAGGAAGTTAAATATACTGGGAATGAAGGACTTTTTATGCATATCTGGATAAATCTTTTGGATAATGCGATTAAGTTCAGCCCTTCAAAGGGGACAATTACGATGTTTCTGAAACAAGAACAGGATTCTGTTAAGTTCATTCTGGAAGATGAAGGACCAGGAATAGAGGATGATGTAAAATCCAGAATATTTGACAAGTTCTATCAGGTAGATGGATCTCATAAAGCAGAAGGAAATGGCCTAGGTCTTGCACTTGTAAAACGGATTGTAGATAGTGCCGGAGGAACAATCAAAGCAGAAAACCGTGAATATGGTGGATGCAGATTTGTTATAGAGCTGCCAAAGCAGAAAGATGAGATTATATAGTTTTAAGATAAATTAGAAGATGGGAGGATTTATATGACATTTTATCAGGAGTTGCAGTTAAATCAGACAGGTTCTAAAAACCTGTTGAAAAAGAGTGAAACACTAAAAGAAAAATTATATCATATGTGGGTATATCTGGTGAAGATAGCTGTTACAATGGCATTTTGTTTTTTCTTTGTTAGTATTTTCAGCATCCTATTTGGAAATGAGAACAGCATTGTAGGTGTAGTAGTCTTATTATGTCTCATGGTGTTTAGAAATGCGGATCTGGGGATCCACACCGGACAATCTACGATGCTTTTGGCTTTGTTCTTTGTAATTATGACTGTATGTCCGCATTTAGCAAATCAGTTTTCACCGGTATTGGGAATGCTGTTAAATATTGCGGCACTGGCTGTGTTGATTCTGTTCGGATGCCATAATCCATTCATGTTTAATCAATCTACATTGGTTCTTGGGTATCTGCTGCTATATGGTTATGATGTTACGGGAAAAAGCTATCAGATGCGATTAGTCGGAATGGCTTTAGGTGCAGCACTTACCTGCTTCGTATTTTATCGAAATCATAAAAACAGAACTTATAAAAGAAATCTGAAAGATCTGATACAAGAATTTGATATCACTTCTTCCAGAACAAAATGGCAGATATGTCAGATTTTATGCGTACCGATTGTCCTTTGCATTGCAGAACTTTGTAATATGCCACGTGCAATGTGGGCTGGTATTGCGGCCATGTCCACGATTTTGCCGTTTATGGAAGATATGCACTACAGAGTCCGTAAAAGGATTGTCGGAAATATTGCAGGTGTTATATGTTTTACAGTATTATATTTTCTGCTTCCTTCGTCAATCTATGCATATATAGGAATTCTTGGTGGAATCGGTGTAGGATTTTCAGCACAATATGGCTGGCAGGCAGTATTTAACACATTTGGTGCTTTAGCCATTGCTGCAGAGACTTATGGACTACAAGGAGCGGTTAGTCTTAGAGTGATTCAAAATGTTTTTGGTGTTGTGTTTGCTTTAGCATTTTGTGTTATATTTTATTGGTTTATGTCTAAAAAAAAGGAAAGTGAGGTGACCGTACATGCAGAGTGAAGTGAATCAGGAAGAAAATTTGAATAGAATTATTACGGTTCCTAATCTTCTTTCTTTTTTTCGGCTTTGTCTGATTCCGGTAATTATATGGAGTTATTGTGTAAAGAAAAATCCTCTGTTAGCTGGTGAAATCTTATTGCTGTCTGGTCTTACGGATCTTGCTGATGGATATATCGCAAGAAGATTCCATAGAATTAGTAATTTAGGAAAAATACTTGATCCGGTGGCTGATAAGCTGACACAGGCAGCGATGTTAATCTGTCTGTTTACTCGTTTTCCGCATGTGCTTCTTTTAATCGTAATAATGGCAGGTAAGGAGCTGTATATGGTAGTCAGTGGATGTCTTGTGATACAAAAGACAGGAAAAGTACATGGTGCAGACTGGCATGGAAAGATAGTAACCTTTTTATTATATGGAACTGCAGCGGTGCATATTATATGGTTCCACATTACACCGATGGTATCAGATCTGTTGATTGGTTTGTGTGCTATAATGATGGTCATATCGGTCGCTCTGTATATTATCCAGAATACCAGGACTCTTAAGGGAGAGACTGTATAAGCAATTTTATATTGCAATGACTAGAAAAATATTTAGGAGAAGATAGATATAAACAGTAAGTCAAACACACAAACTATGGAGTCTTTAGTCGGTTTAATAAAATTTTAGATAGAAAATAAATCATTATAAAAAGATCCTGTTCATACTATGATATATAGAACAGGATCTTTATTTACTTTATTTCGCCAGGAAATTGCTCTGAATCTCCATCGGCATATGATAAGCCTGGCCTCGTTTTGTCAGGCTGTATAATTTAAAGCTCATTAGTTCCGGAGTCGCATTCAATGAACTGCAGAGTCCGAAATAATCCAGGTCCTCGTTCTGAACCATATCTTCGATTTCCTCATCTTCAATCAGCAGATCGGCAGCAAACAGATTGGCCTGGTATTCTGTATTATCCGTCATATTGTAGAGTGTATCATCTTGCATACCTGGGTTGGATTTATCTTTATGGTAATTGTGTTAGTAGTTGTAATGCAGATATTTGAAAAGGTGAAAGAACAGCTGCTTAAATGGACAATTGATTAAAATTAAATGAAGATGAAAATATAGGGAAGTTGTGGTATATGGATGTGTATCACAGCTTCCCTTTTTTAACAAAAGCTAAATGCGTTTCATAAGTTACACTGCAATGTCCGGTGTCCAGTAGATATTATTTATCAATCTCACTCAGTGCAGCTTCATCAGCAACGATTGTTACATCATTATGTAACTGAAGGATGGAAGCCGGTACTTCCGGAGTGATTGCTCCATAGAGTACTTGCCTGTTGGGTGTATGTGCAGAAATATGTGAAACAGAAAACTCTGGACGAAATGCTGCAAGAATTGCCAGATGTAGGCCAATTTATCATTGCTATTGGATAGCTGGTTTGAAAGACTGATGGCGGAAGAATAGATGCTGTGATAGAATGAAGAAAAATGATAAGTTAATAAAATGATATCAAAAAAATTTACATCTGATAAGGAGAAGGAAAATAGATGGAAAGTGTGAATTATGAATATTTTGATTCAGAGAATGATTATTCAAAAAATCCTAATGCAACCAAACATAGATCATTTAACGTTTCAAGAGGAGATTTTAGTAAATATGCTATTTTAAATGGATTTTACGGAAAAAAACTGATTTCTCGAGATGCAAGAAAATTTTATTCATCAATGTGTAGAATGGCAGTAAAAAAGGAAAAAGGGTTTTATGTAATTTCAGATGAGTATGAATTTGCGGAAACTTCATATAAAAATGTAATTTCTTTTGCCATGGGTATGTTAGCAACAAGAATTATTGCAAATGAAATATATAACATTAACAAATTATATCATTTTACAGATAAGAGTTTTAAAGGAACGTTGGTGAATGGAAAAATGGCACCAGATTGGATCGGAGTTGATGGGCAAAAAAAAGTATTTTTATTTGAAAGTAAGGGGACTTGTAATAAGAATGTTAGGAAAAAGACAATCGAGCATGCAAAAGTACAATTAAATAATGTGGGTTCAATTAAGGATACATCAACAAACCAGATGTATTACCCACAAAAAGATAGCAAACATGTAATTTGTTCATGTTTTGACGCATACTCTGGTATAGATAAAGTATGGAATATACATGATGTGGATCCAGAAGGAAAGGGAGAAGTTAACTTAGAAATTAATTTTGATAAAGAATGCTTTATGTATTATCAAGCATTTGTTTCGTATGTGGATTCATTAAATCAGGTATATCAATGTGAGTCTGTAAAAAATCAAAAATACTATTGTTGGGTGTATGAAGATGAAAAATATTGTATTCTTGAAGAAATATATAATTCGATGAAATCAGGACAATTTAATGAACAGAATAGATATCGTAATTTTAATAATTATGTAAACGAGAAACTTAGTGATATAGAGTATCCAGAACAGTTTTCACATGATGGAATCTCTTCCTATGAAGATGGAATAGTAGTTTGTAGTTCAGTTTCTTGGCGAGATAAGCTGCACTAAGAAGATATTTTTGTTTTTGTTCTCATACTCCTCCTTCCGCTGAGACTATTCCTCCCGCCGGGAGTTCACGTATTTCAATATCGGCTGTCCCTTCCGATATTAGAAATAGTGCTGTGAACACCTTTAGGTGGAACCAACAGACAAGTGAAACGTCTGTTATTGAGAGGGTATGGGGAAATCCCCATCAAGATAAATCCCATAGGAGAACAGGATGGCAAACGACATTACTGTTAAACATGGGTGGATCTTGCTCTTATTTGTATCCCTCTATATAACGAAACGCTCAGAGACTGTTTTACAGTGGGGGAAAAGAAAAAATATCAAAAAATTGATGATTAATGGTGAGCTTGTGATAGAATGAAAAAAAGAGAAAAGCATAAAGGATGTAGTTGTAGAGAATATTTGTTATGATTAGAAAGTTGCTGAACGGAGATATCGATAGAGTCGCTGACATATGGTTAAAGACAAATCTGAAAGCACATTATTTTATTTCCAATCAATACTGGAAAAGTAATTATGAATTAGTAAAAGAAATGATGTCACAATACGAAGTTTATGTGTTTGAAGCAGATAAAATGATACAAGGATTTGTAGGACTAAATGATAAATATATAGAAGGTATTTTTGTCTCCGATGAAATGCAGTCATGTGGCATAGGTAAGCTTTTATTAGATTATGTTAAGGATAAAAAAGTTAGCTTACGATTAAATGTATACCAGAAGAATGCCAGAGCAATTTCTTTTTACCAAAGAGAAGGGTTCATTATTCAATGTGAAGGCTTGGATGAAGCTACTGGTGAAAAAGAGTACACTATGCTATGGAAACGAAAATAGAAATCGGAATTTATCAGAAAATGAAGAATAGTTGAAATGGAGGCGCTATAATAACATGAAGATTGAAGGGAACCAGAAAGAACTGGATGCAATGGTAGAATTTCATAAGGGAAACCGTGTCGAGGGACTGAGACTGCAAGAAGAATTTGCAGCGGAATTTCGTAAGGAGTATAAAGACAAAGATCACTGTCCTTGCCTGAAAGCCTGTCGTTATCACGGAAACTGTAAGGAATGTGTAGCAATCCACAGAGCGCATCAGGAACATGTTCCTAATTGTATGCGACCATTGATTAATAAAAAATTGAAATTGATGTCAGAATTAACAGAGCATACCTTGGCAAATGAAATAGAAGCTCCACATGAGATTTTAAGAAAATAGGCAAGTCAAATTCAAGTTTACAGAACTGAATCAAAAGAGCTCGAAGGAGCTCTTTTTCCTTTTTTATAATAGTATCATTATGGTATAATAGAGACATTAAAATCGGAAGTTGGAGGATACACGCATGAAAATTGTAATCATTAATGGAAGTGCCAGAAAAGGAAATACGCTGGCAGCAATCAATGCATTTATAAAAGGAGCGTCAGAAAAGAATGAAATTGAAATCATTGAACCCGACAACCTCAACATTGCACCATGCAAGGGATGTGGTGTCTGTCAATGCTCTAAGGGATGCGTCGATAAGGATGATACAAATTCTACCATTGATAAAATTGCTGCCGCAGATATGATTCTTTTTGCTACACCAGTTTATTGGTGGGGAATGTCAGCACAATTGAAACTTATCATTGATAAGTGCTACTGCCGTGGATTGCAGTTAAAAAACAAAAAAGTTGGCACAATTGTTGTAGGTGGTTCTCCCGTAGGCAGCATCCAGTATGAGCTGATTGATAAGCAGTTTGACTGTATGGCAAAATATCTTTCATGGGATATGCTTTTCAAAAAATCATATTATGCAACAGCCAGAGATGAACTTGAAAAAAATAAGGATTCCATGAACGAACTTGAGTGGATTGGAAAAAATTTATAAAGCACACACCAAATTCAAGTTTGATGAATTAAATTAGATGGCAATTGATGGAGTAACAAGTTGTATGAAAATTCGAGAAGTTAACAAAAATAAAAAGCAGTTTATATCATTATTGTTATTAGCTGATGAACAGGAGAGCATGGTTGATCGTTATCTTGAAAAAGGAACTATGTATGTGCTTGAAGATAATGATGTAAAAGCTGAATGTGTTGTCACCGATGAAGGTAACGGAATACTTGAAATCAAGAATATCGCAGTCGATCCGGAAAACCAGGGAAAGGGCTATGGCAAAGCACTAATTGATTTTCTTGCCAGTAAATATGCAGATGAATATTCTGTTTTGCAAGTTGGAACAGGTGACAGTCCATTGACCGATACCATTTTATGAAAAATGTGGATTTGTTCAGTTCTCACAATATTCCCAATTTTTTTACTGACAATTATGACCACACAATTTATGAGGGCGGTGTACAGCTAATAGATATGGTATATTTGCAAAGACATATATAAATTCTAAGTTGAACAAAATCGCTGCGCGATGGCTTGCCAAGGCTGTGGCGCAGCTTTCTTTTTCTCAATAATAAAATAGGCAATGGCAATTCTTACCAGTATTTGATATTGTAAAGTTACCACACAAAACAATTCAATACAGAAAGACACCACTGCCTATGAAAAGAATACCATTTGACCGCTTTTCTGACAAGCGGTTTTATTATGCTAATGCACCTCCATGTAAGCAGGGTTTTTCATTAACTACTGATTTTACATGGAGGATTTTATTATGTACGAAGAAATTTTTAATCAGATTCGATCTGCTGCAAATAAACGGAATCTCAAGGATTCCACGATTCATGCATACTGTACCAGTGTTGCTCATTTTTTGAACCGCACAGCCAAGGATATAGATGCATTAACAACTGACGATGTTGATATATTCCTAACTGAAAAGAAACTTTCCGGGATTTCACCAGAAACATACAATCACTACCATTCAGGAATCCGCTTCTTTTACAAAAAAATATTGAAGAAGAATTGGGATGATGATGACATACCTCGTATGAAAAGGGACAGAAAGTTACCAACGGTGCTTACAAAAGCAGAAATATCAGCTATTCTTGATGCTACGCCAAATTTGAAGCACAAAGCTATGATTGCTACTATGTATTCAGGCGGACTTCGTGTTTCAGAAGTCACACATCTTCATTATGATGATATTTCACGCACGAACAAAACCATACACATCCGTGATGGGAAAAGTCGCTCTGATCGTTATACTTTGCTTGCAGACCGGACGCTCGAAATATTGACAGAATACTGGTTTCAATGTGGCAGACCAAGGGGGATTCTGTTCCCAAGTTCATGGACAGGGGATTATCTTACAAAAGATAGTGTCATTCAGTTTTTTCGTGAAAGCGCCGAAAGAGCAGGCATTCAGAAACATGTCTCCACACATTGTTTGCGTCATAGTTTTGCAAGTCATCTGTTTGAGTCAGGCTGCGATATAAAATACATTCAGGCTCTTTTGGGACATCGTGATCCAAAATCAACAGAAATTTATCTGCATGTAAGCAATAAAACTCTGCTTGGTATTAAAAGCCCATTTGATGAGATGGGTGGTGAATGATTATGGATAAATCATGTACGATACAGGATGTATTTGAACGGTTCTATCCTTCTTATGAAAAGAGGAGTAACCCTCCTGCTCATCACAGAAAAACGGCTTATCACATCAGAAACTGTAAAACAGGAGTTTTTGGTGTAAACATCAGTGTTTGTGAGGACTGCGGATGTATCAGTGTTCACAACAACTCCTGCAGAAGCAGATGCTGTCCCATGTGCCAGGAGTTTCCGAAAGAGAAATGGATTGATGCACAAAAAGAGAACGTATTGGATGCACCCTATTATCATGTAGTATTCACAGTTCCTGAGGAATTGAATTCCATTATTTACAGCAACCAGAAGCTGTTATATGATGCACTGTATCATGCTGCTTCAGCCACATTGAATGAATTGTCAAAAGATGCAAAGTACCTGGGAGCTGATATAGGGTATATCTGCATTCTTCATACCTGGGGTTCTGCAATGAATTATCATCCTCATATTCATACCATTGTTCTTGGAGGTGGGCTTGATGATGAAAATAAATGGAAAGAAACAGGTGGAAATTTTTTTCTCCCATATGGTGTCATCTCAAAGGTGTTCCGTGGAAAATATCTGGATGAGTTAAAAAGCCTGTGGAATGATTCTAAGCTTAAATTTCATGGTACAGCGGAGAAATATCAGAACAGCTATCGTTTTAAAGAACTTCTTGATAAGTGTTATGAAAAGAACTGGGTCACTTACTGTAAAGAAACTTTCAATGGTGCACAGTCGGTTATCAATTATCTTGGAAAATATACCCACAGGATAGCAATCAGTAATCAGCGAATTAAATCCATGAAAGACACGACAGTTACATATGCAGTAAAAGACTATAAAAACGAAGGCTGTTGGAAAGAGAAAACAATTTCAGGAGAAGAATTCATCCGTCGATTCCTGATGCATGTTCCTCCCAAACAATTTGTCAGAATCCGTCACTATGGTCTGCTATCATGTAGAAACAAGAGAAAAAAGATAACTCACTGCAGAAATCTGCTTGGATGCAAGAAATACATTTCTACATTAAAAAATCTAAATGCAATAGAAATGATAAAGGTTTTGTATCACATCGATGTATGCAAATGTTCTTCTTGCGGAGGGAATATGGTATCACCCCGCAAAGATAAATACAGTTCTTCTTTTTGTGCACATATGAGATGTTAAAATCTACAATTGCATAGAATAAATGACTTCCGCATAGGAGGTTTGTTTGTCATGCCTGAAATTGATTTCTTGAATAAAAAAACTTTTACCAAAACATCCGGTATGATAAACTTAAGGAAAAGAGCAACGATTGAATCCCCATAGCTATCGGCTAAAGGGACGCGACTTTGTTCACCAAGGTAAAATCGAAATTGATGTAAACGAAAGGGCAGTTTTTATCAGAACTCAAGGCTGCTTTTTCGTTTACACCAACTCCGATTGTTTCCTTAAC
>NZ_JBWJVP010000026.1:0-3401 GCF_056339915.1 Blautia sp. ZXY-1-B12
CAACTGGAAGTTAGCGATTTCTTTTTCCGGTATTCTCTGTCCCACGGATTTCCTCATGATAGAAATAATCTACGATCACCGGATGCCCCTGCGGGACTCTGCCATAAGGCATTTCATTATCCACAAAGGCACAATCATACTTCTTAGCCATTTTCTCAGCTTTTACTTCAAGTGCTTCAAAGTAGCTGCGGTTATGCTTGTTATAGATCTCGTCGTAAAGTGGTACAAGATCAGGATATTTTCCGGCGATATAATCCATAATTGTCTTTTTGAAACCGCCTCGAAGATTGAGATTTTCGAGCCAGAACAGATCGCACTGATCCTTTACCCGCTCAAAGATTGCTTCAAAATTCGTGATACCGGGGAATACCGGGGATACGAAACAGACTGTACGGATACCTGCCTCATATACCTGCTTCATAGCAGCGATACGGTGCTCAATGCTCGAAGCAGAATCCATATCGTTCTTGAAATTTTCATCTAGTGTGTTGATCGACCATGAAACGGTTACACATCCAAGCTTCTTCAACAGATCAATATCCCGTACCACAAGATCCGACTTTGTGCAGATCAGAATATCTGCGTCACTGCCGATCAGCTGCTCCAGAAGTTTTCTGGTATTTCCGAATTGCTCCTCCTGTGGATTGTAGCCATCTGTCACAGAACCGATGACCACCCGCTGTCCGACATATTTCTTCGGATTTTTAATTTCCGGCCAATGCTTCACATCAAGGAAAGTGCCCCATTCCTCCTTGTGCCCGGTAAAGCGCTTCATAAAAGAAGCATAGCAATACTTGCAGGCATGTGTACAGCCCACATAGGGATTGACCGAGTAACCGCCTACCGGTAGACTAGACTTAGTCATGATGTTCTTTGTTTCCACCTCACGAATGAGGATTCCATTTATTACTTCTTCCATGATTTCTGTACCTCTAACACTTTATTAAATTCTTCCGGCATTTCCTGAATCATATTTTCATCCCCTATGATAGGGACAAGATCTTCTTTCATAAACACCGGAATGCCGAGCTTATGTGCCTGGTCCGTCAGAGACCATGCCCATTCCGGCTCCGTATGAATCTTCCTACTCTGAGCTCCGGTCATGGTGCCGACAACGATCCAATTGATTCCGGAAAGGTCAACTGTGCCGGGATCATCGAATAACGGCTCAAAGGTAACATGGTAATGTTTTGCTCTGACGTTTTTCCGAAGGGCGTCGATACGCCACCGTTCTGCTTTCCTCGTCACCGTAACGCCAAACCATGCGTTTTCCAGATCGGTATCAAAATCCAGCAAATCAGGTCGCTTGGTAAGGAACAGGAACTGATGCTGTGGATTTTCACGGATCTTTGCAAATACCTCGTCTCTCCATTCCGGCTTCCATCCAGAGAGATCGCTCATGCCGGTAAGAAGAAAGTTCTGCGGACGTTTCTTTTCCATCATCTTGAGCTTACCCGGAAAGAATTCAGGGTCAGCGAAATCATCAATCATATGCCAGCGTTTCACGTTGTTGCGGGCATAGCAATATGTACACCCCACTGTGCAGCCAATGACGATATTCATGTTCTGAATCTGATCTTTGATACAAATACTCATGACTTCTGCCACTCCTCAAGATTCTTTCTGATGCGGTCGAGGCATTCCTCAAACCGGATAATTTCTTCCTCTGAAAAACCTTTGTAGTAAATACTGCCCATCTCATCAGATACAGAATCGTACTCGCCCTTTAAGGCATGTGCTTTCTCAGTCAGAAACAGGAGCGTTTTCCTTTTGTCCGTTTCAGACTGAACACGACTTATCAGCCCTTGATTTTCCATTCTTTCCAGCATCGTAGTAAGAGATGTTATCGCTAATCCGCATTTAGTCGAGAGTGACCTGATTGAAATACCATCCTTCTGCCACAGCACATAAAGAATACGCCCCTGGGCTCCATTAAACGCATCAATATTCTTTTCACTGAGAATCTTCTCGAAAATCCGGTCTCCAAGCTGTTTTATTTTGGTAACAAGAAATCCTCCATTCATTTCCATGCAAAAGCTCCTATATAGTAGTTTATTAAAAACATACTATATAGGAGCTTTATTGTCAACAGTTTATATGTCTTAATAGGTAAATTCCGTTTTTTTTCAATTCTCCAAACTGGAATTGTTCAAGCTTTTCAAATACTAACGTCCTTAATTCTGTTCAATAATTGATTTATAGTAGTTACCAAAGTCAGCAAGTGAATTAACAATTGGAAGCATTTTTGTTCCGAGTTCCGTTAAGCCGTATTCAACTTTCGGTGGCTGCTCATGGTAATCGTGGCGATATGCCAGCCCATCACTCATCATTTGTCTTAAACTATCTGTCAAAACCTTTTGTGAAATACCATCTATACTTCGTTGTAGCTCATTGAATCTCCATGGACGCTCTTTTAAGTTACGCAAAATCAGCAGTTTCCATTTTCCTCCGATAAGAGATACTGCTGTTGCAACTGGGCATTCCGGTAATTCTTCTTTTGCTCGCATAATTCTCACCTCCGAGTCTATTGTAACACATTCATTTTTGAGTGTACAGTTACAAAAAAGTGCGTACTTGTTTTTGTATGTGTCTCACACTATACTAATACCAAGCAACCAGAAACTACAAATTAACTATGGAGGTTATTATGGCAAATTACACAAAAACAACTATTGGAAAGGAAAACCGAATTGAGCTGCATGAAAAGTTGTCTTTAACAGGTGCAGAAATCAGTTTAAACGAACTACCTGCAGGAGCAAATGTCCCATTTGTTCATTCTCATAAAGAAAATGAAGAAATCTATGGAATTCTTTCAGGTAACGGCAAAGCCATAATTGATGGAGAAGAAATTAGCCTTTCAACTGGAGACTGGCTAAAAATCGCACCTACTGCAAAGCGTCAGTTTTTTGCATCCGATATTTCTGGAATTACTTATATCTGCATTCAGGTAAAAGAAAACTCTCTGGAACATTTTACAGCAGAGGATGCCGTAATCGGCTAATTAAAAGTATTTATTTACAAAAATGCACAGTTCACGATAAGCTAAGAACTGTGCATTTCTTTTTTGTTCAATATTACGTTTTCTCAATTTTTCAAACAAGAAGTTATCAGTGATTATCTTTTAGAAAACAGCCAACTACAGCGACGCCAAATCCAAGAACACCTAGGACATATCCCCAAAAATTATTTGTTGTCACAGCAATTCCTAAAGGTATTATTGTAATCCCCAATAACTCAATCTTAATTCCTTTCATCGCAAATACCTTCGTTACAGTCGAGTAGACTAAGACCTCTCAATCTTAGCCCCTCACAGATCCGTACGTGCGGCTTTCCCGCATACGGCTCCTCATAGTAACATTCGCTTCAATATAAACAATAATACGTTTCGTAGTATCATAATA